>SVFJ01000051.1 GCA_015056925.1 Lachnospiraceae bacterium
TTCTTGAGAATAAAGGCATCATTGCGGATGCTAAGATATTTTATGTTCAGGAGATGCTGTCTGATGCAACAGGCGGCATACAGCCGGGGGTATATGAACTGAGTTCGACGATGAATTCTGCTGAAATACTGGCTGAAATAACGGCTAAGATGGAGGAAGAATAGTGATTGCAGACGAGAGAATGACGACCTTTATTCAATCTTTTGATAAAGGGAATCCTCTTTATCTTCATGAACTGGAGAAGTATTCCAAGGAAACCAATGTACCGATAATCAGACCGCAGATGCAGAGCTTGCTTAAGTTTCTGCTGGCGTGGGGACGTCCCATGAAGATTCTGGAGGTTGGAACGGCCATTGGTTTTTCTGCTTTACTGATGAGTGAGTATGCACCAAAGGGATGTCATATCACTACCATAGAGAAGTATGAGAAGAGAATTCCGATTGCAAGAGAGAATTTTAAAAAGGCAAATAAGGAACAGGAGATTACGTTACTGGAGGGAGATGCGGTAGAGATACTGGCAGGGCTTGAAGGTACGTATGATTTTATATTTATGGATGCGGCTAAGGGACAATATATTAACTTTATGCCGGATATCCTGCGGCTTTTGGCACCGGGAGGCTTGCTGGTGTCGGATAATATCTTACAGGATGGAGATATTGTGGAGTCGAAGTATGTAGTAACAAGAAGAAACAGAACCATTCATAACAGAATGAGAGAATATTTGTATGCTCTGACTCATCATGATGAATTGGAAACAGTGATATTGCCTGTGGCGGATGGTGTGACTCTTTCCGTGAAGAAGGCGGTAGACAGGGAGGATGTACATGAGTAGAAGAAAACCTGAGTTATTGATTCCGGCAAGTAACCTTGAGGTCTTAAAGACTGCGGTTATATTTGGTGCGGATGCGGTATATATTGGAGGAGAAGCCTTCGGGCTTCGTGCGAAGGCAAAGAATTTTTCTCCTGATGATATGAGAGAGGGGATTGCCTTTGCTCATGCACATAATGTTAAGGTATATGTAACAGCCAATATTCTGGCCCATAATTATGATTTGGATGGTGCAAGAGAGTATTTTGCAGAGCTTAAGGAGATTAAGCCGGATGCATTGATTATCTCTGACCCGGGTATGTTTATGCTGGCTAAGGAGATTTGTCCTGAAATAGAAATACATATTTCTACACAGGCGAATAATACCAACTATCAGACCTATTTGTTCTGGTGGCAGCAGGGAGCAAAGCGTGTGGTTTCTGCGCGTGAGCTTTCGTTAAAAGAGATTAGGGAGATTAGGGATAAGATTCCGGAGGATATGGAGATAGAGAGCTTTATTCACGGAGCGATGTGTATTTCTTATTCAGGAAGATGTCTGCTGTCTAATTATTTTACAGGTAGAGATGCTAATCAGGGAGCCTGTACACATCCGTGCAGATGGAAGTATGCGGTGGTAGAGGAGAAGAGACCGGGTGAGTATCTTCCGGTATATGAGAATGAAAGAGGGACTTATATCTTTAATTCCAAGGATTTGTGCATGATTGAATACATTCCTGAGATTATTGATGCAGGAATTGACAGCTTGAAGATAGAGGGAAGAATGAAGACAGCGCTTTATGTAGCCACGGTTGCACGGACCTATCGTAAGGCGATTGATGATTTCTTTGAGTCTGAGGAGAAGTATCGTGAGAATATGCCGTGGTATCAGGCTGAGATTTCAAAGTGTACTTATCGTCAGTTTACAACAGGCTTCTATTTTGGCAAGCCTGATGAGAATACGCAGATTTATGACAGTAATACCTATGTAAATGAATACACTTATCTTGGTATTATTGAAGAGGTAGATGAGCGTGGTTGTGCGAAGTTTGAACAGAGAAATAAGTTCTGTGTGGGTGATACCATTGAGATTATGAAGCCTGACGGAAGCAATGTAGAGGTTAAGGTTTTGAATATGTATGACGAGGAAGGTACAAGTGTGGAGAGCTGTCCTCATTCCAGACAGACAATTTATGTAGAGCTTTCTGAAACTCCTAATAAATATGACTTATTAAGAGTGAAGACAGAAGCTTAATCTGTATGGTTTATACAAAATTCGGAATTGCTACTTGCATTCTGTGTTGATTTAGTTTATTTTTTTCATATATTACATGAAAGGCATAGGTAATGACATGGGCGAACTTTTGAATGTTGAAGAGATATTCGGTGAGAAAGTATTTACCATCACAAAGATGAGAGAAAGACTTCCGAAGAAAGTATTTCAGGAAGTAACTAGGGTTATGGAGCAAGGTGGAGAGTTATCCATGGCTACAGCAGATATCGTTGCAAAAGAGATGAAGGAGTGGGCTGTAGAAAATGGTGCCACACATTATACTCATTGGTTTCAGCCGTTAACGGGTATTACTGCGGAGAAGCATGACGCTTTTGTCACACATCCGGATAAGGATGGCAGGATGTTGATGGAGTTCTCGGGTAAAGAGTTGATTAAAGGTGAGCCGGATGCATCGTCATTCCCTTCAGGCGGATTAAGAGCGACTTTTGAGGCGAGAGGTTATACAGCATGGGATATTACTTCACCGGCGTTTTTAAAGGAATCAAGCTGTGGAACGATTCTTTGTATTCCAACAGCATTTTGCTCTTATACAGGAGAAGCGTTAGATAAGAAGACTCCGTTGTTACGTTCTATGGAGGCATTGAATCAGCAGGCGCTTCGTATCGTAAGATTGTTTGGAAATACTGAGGCAACAAAGGTTACTGCCAGTGTTGGTGCTGAGCAGGAGTATTTCCTTGTAGATAAGGATTTGTATTTGCAGAGAAAAGACTTGATGTTTGCAGGCCGTACATTGTTTGGTGCACCGGCTCCTAAGGGACAGGAGATGGAAGACCACTACTTTGGTGTAATCAAAGAGCGTGTCGGCGCATATATGAAGGATTTGAATGTAGAGCTGTGGAAGCTTGGAGTAACTGCTAAGACACAGCATAACGAGGCGGCTCCTGCACAGCATGAGCTTGCACCGGTTTATGAGACAGCTAATATTGCAGTAGACCACAATCAGTTAGTGATGGAAGCGATGAAAAGAGTGGCGATTAAGCATGATTTAAGATGTTTGCTTCATGAAAAGCCATATGCAGGAATCAGCGGTTCGGGTAAGCATGATAACTGGTCTATTACAACAGATAATGGTGTAAATTTATTAGACCCGGGTGATACACCTAATAAGAATATTCAGTTTTTGTTTATACTGGCTTGTATTATGAGAGCGGTTGACAGACATGCAGATTTGCTTCGTCAGTCGGCAGCTGATGTGGGAAATGACCACAGACTTGGTGCATCAGAAGCACCACCGGCGATTATTTCTATCTTCCTCGGAGAACAGTTAGAAGACGTTGTAAGACAGCTTATAGAGACAGGAGACGCTGCTAAGGTAAAGCAGAGTGGAAAGTTAGAAACAGGTGTATCTACACTTCCGGAGTTTGTTAAGGATGCAACGGACCGTAACAGAACTTCACCATTTGCTTTTACCGGTAATAAGTTTGAGTTCCGTATGGTAGGTTCTTCGGATTCTGTTGCCAGCCCAAATACTACATTAAATGCGATTGTAGCCGAGGTATTCTGTGAGGCGGCCGACAGATTAGAACAGGCAGAAGACTTTGATATGGCTGTTCATGATATGATGAAAGAGTTCATGACAGAGCATCAGAGAATTATTTTTAGCGGTGATGGATATTCTGAGGAATGGATAGCAGAAGCAGCTAGAAGAGGATTGCCAAATATCGAGACAACTATAGATGCTGCTTGTGCGTTGACAACAGATAAGGCAGTTGCGTTGTTTGAGAAGTTTGGTATTTTCACAAGAGTGGAATTAGAGTCTCGAGAAGAGATTACTTATGAAACATATGCAAAGACACTGAATATAGAAGCACTGACGATGATTGACATGGCAAGTAAGGATATTATTCCGGCAGTAGCAGCTTATACAGGAGAGCTTGCAAATACTGTAATTGCAGTAAAAGAGGCTGGAGCATCAGGAAATGCACAGGCAGAGCTGTTGCTTGAAGTGGATACGCTGTTAGAAGAGACGAGAAAGGCATTGAAGAATCTGGAAGAGATTAACGCACAGGCACAAGCTATGACAGACGCTAAGACACAGGCGTTCTTCTATAAGGATTCAGTAAAGCCTGCTATGGAAGCACTCCGTACACCGGTTGATAAATTGGAGATGTTAGTTGATAGCAGTGTATGGCCCATGCCAACTTATGGAGAACTGTTGTTTGAGGTATAAGAAAAATGTGGCGCCAAATAGGGCGCCACAATTATCAGAAAACTCCAGATAAAATCAAAAGAAAACTTTTATTAAAAATTTTAAAAAAAGGCTTGCATTTTTCAGCGGCATAGGATATACTATCCATTGTGCTGATGAGTTACACAGTCACTTAAATAAATAAAGCGCTATCGCCAAACGGTAAGGCAACGGACTCTGACTCCGTCATCTCAAGGTTCGAATCCTTGTAGCGCTGCTCTTAAAACTCTCGAATCTTAGTCGAGAGTTTTTTTGTGGAATTAGTTGTTGGGATAAAGAAAGGTAAAAGTATGTTTCAGTTAGGAAAAAGACAGGAATTAATCATAGTAAAAGAAGTAGATTTTGGCGTGTATCTTGGTGAAAGTGTGAATGCATCCATGGATGAGCGTGTACTTCTTCCAAAGAAGCAGGTGCCGGCGGGGGCCTGTGTAGGAGATACCTTAGAGGTATTCTTATATAAGGATTCTAAGGATAGAATTATTGCAACAACCAATATGCCGCTATTAACAGTAGATGAGGTTGGTGTATTAACGGTTTCGCAGGTAACTAATATCGGTGCGTTCTTAAACTGGGGATTAGAGAAGGATATCCTTCTTCCGTATAAGGAGCAGACAAAGCCTGTTAAGCAGGGAGAAGAGGTGTTGGTAGCACTCTATATTGATAAGAGCAGACGTCTTGCAGCAACTATGAATGTATATGAGTATTTGCAGAAGGATAGTGAGTATCAGAAGGATGATATGGTGACAGGAACTGTTTACCAGACCAGCGAGGATTTTGGTGCATTTGTAGCAGTAGACAATCTGTATTCAGCGCTGATTCCTAAGAAGGAGATATATGGAACTATCAGGGTAGGTGAGAAGGTAACCGCTCGTGTAACAGCAGTAAAGCCGGATGGAAAGCTTGATTTAAGTATCCGTGAGAAGGCATATCTGCAGATAGAGAAGGATGCGCAGAAGATACTTGCGATAATGGACAGCTACGCAGGCGTGCTTCCTTTCACGGATAAGGCAGCTCCTGAGGTTATCAAGCGCGAAACACAGATGAGCAAGAATGAATTTAAACGTGCTGTTGGAAATCTCTTGAAGAAGGGCATGATAGAAATTAAAGAGAATTGTATTCGTAGAAAATAGGATATAAGGAATGTAAAAAGCCGCTTGGATAAAAAGCGGCTTTTGTGTTCCTGCAAATGCAAGAAAGTATTAAATGAAAATGTCAATATTGCTTCCGAGCTCCGGATGAACGGAATGCTCCATGGTGGCTGAGTCTATGAGCTGAGTAATTGACTCACCGGTTGCCTCAGCCATATCCATGGATTTTGCTAAAACGGCAGTGCTGACATTTGTCATCAGCTGTGATTGTGCCAGATTCATAGATAATAAAGCGAAATCCATAGTATCACCCCACCTTTCTATTGAGTCATTATCATATACTATATATCGGCAGAAATATACTATTTTGTACCATAATAAGTAAAAAATGGCGATTGAAATTTTTTTGTATATCTTGACTATCCCTGAAAACATCAATTTTTAGGGAAAAATATCTAAAAATGCATAAAAAAGTTACGAAATACTATGGATTTATTTGTGTATTTGTATTAAAATAAATTCGTAATGCGAAGAAACAGGAATTCTAAAGATAAAAATCTTTGTTGATATTGTATAAGTAAGGAGTGTGGCATAATGATTTCCAATCAGATAATGCAGAATACTATTGAAGGGATAAAGGCAATTGCGAGAGTTGAGTTGTTTGTTGCGGACATCGACGGTAAGCTTGTAGCTTCAACTAAGAGCAGTGCCAACAGCTTTGAAAATTCCGTACTGGAATTTGTGAAGTCTCCCGCAGACTCTCAGGAGATTCAGGGATGTCAGTTTTTTAAGATTTATGATGACCAGCAGCTTGAGTACATTTTGATTGCAAGTGATGCAGGTGAGAATGCATATATGGTTGGTAAGATGGCAGCATTCCAGTTACAGAATCTTATGATTGCTTATAAGGAGAGATTCGACAAGGATAACTTTATCAAGAACCTGTTGCTGGATAACTTGCTATTGGTAGATATTTACAGTCGTTCTAAGAAGCTTCATATTCAGACGGATGTGAAGAGAGCGGTATTGATTGTGGAATCACCTAACGGCAAGGATGCAAACATTCTTGAGAAGGTAAGAGAGAACTTTGGTCAGAATGGCAGAGATTTTGTAACGGCAGTAGATGAGAATAATGTCATTATTGTCAAAGAAGTCGCTGACAGTGAGACAAATAAGGATATTGATAAGTATGCAAGACAGATTGAAGATGCCTTGAGTAAGGAGGGTATTAAGGATATCCATATTGCATACGGCACAAATGTTAAGGAGATTAAGGAAGTAAGCCGTTCCTACAAGGAAGCTAAGATGGCATTGGATGTAGGAAAGATTTTCTTTGCAGAGAGAGAAATTATCGCTTATAGCGAGCTTGGTATCGGAAGATTGATTTATCAGCTGCCGATTCCGCTTTGTAAGATGTTTATTAAGGAGATATTCGGCGGCAAGAGTCCCGATGATTTTGATGAAGAAACATTGACAACAATTAATAAATTCTTCGAGAATTCATTGAATGTATCAGAGACCTCAAGACAGTTGTTTATTCACAGAAATACCCTGGTATATAGATTGGATAAGCTGCAAAAGAGCACCGGCCTGGATTTAAGAGTATTTGAGGATGCAATTACCTTTAAGATTGCATTAATGGTTGTTCGCTACATGAAGTACATGGAGTCGTTTGAGTATTAATCAGTTACATAGAGTGAATTTTTAGAAGAGATTACCCTTGGGTAATCTCTTTTGTGATAAGGGTTAAAAGGAGGAACGTAATTGAGAACAGGAGCTAAGAAACGAGTTGTCAGAAAGCCAAATGACCATGTGATTTCATTTGAAAATGTAAGCAAGGCTTATACAGAAGGAGCGCCTGCATTAAACAATGTGAATCTGCATATAGATAAGGGAGAATTTGTGTTTATTGTAGGTGATAGTGGTTCCGGAAAGTCCACTATGATTAAGCTGATTATGAGAGAGGTTCTGCCAAGTAAGGGCAGAGTGTTTGTGAATGGAATCGATGTAGGACGTTTAAAACACAGACAGATTCCAAAGTACAGAAGAGGAATCGGAATCGTATTTCAAGACTTCCGATTATTAAAGGATAGAAATGTATATGAGAATGTGGCATTTGCCCAGAGAATCATACAGGTACCGGGACGAGAGATTCGCAGAAATGTACCATCTATTTTGTCTATGGTAGGCTTGGCAGGTAAGTATAAGGCAAAGCCTAAGCAGCTTTCAGGTGGTGAGCAGCAGAGAGTGGCATTGGCAAGAGCATTGATAAACAAGCCGGATATTTTACTGGCTGATGAGCCGACGGGTAATCTTGACCCTAATAATTCATGGGAAATCATGAACTTGTTGGAAAAGATTAATGAGAATGGAACTACTGTATTGGTTGTAACCCATAATCGTGAAATTGTAAATGCGATGCAGAAGCGCGTAATTACCGTTAAAAAGGGAATTATTGTGAGTGATGAAGAGAGGGGAGGTTACATCGATGAAGATTAGTACATTGTTCTATTGTATATGGCAGGGTATCAGGAGTACATTTCGTAATAAGTGGTTTACGCTTGCATCGGTGGCAACTATCTCAGCTTGTCTGTTCTTGTTTGGGCTATTCTATGCTGTCTTAATGAATTTTCAACATATGGTGAAGAGCGCACAGGATGGTATATCTGTTACGGTATTTTTTGATGAAGGAATCAGTGATGAGAGAGTTTTGGAGATTGGTGAAATGATTTCCAGACGTGTAGAGGTCAGCAAGGTTGAGTATATTTCTGCAGATAAAGCATGGGAGACCTTTAAAGTTTTTTATTTTGAGGGAGATGAAGAGGCAGAAAAGGGATTTTTGGAAAATCCTTTGGAAGAATCAGATAGTTATGAAGTCTTTTTGACAGATGTTTCCATGCATGAGGCATTGGTAAGTTATCTGCATTCTATTGATGGTGTGCGTAAGGTGAATGAGGCTGCCGTGGTTTCCAATACGTTATCGGGTATTAATGTGATTATCGGTTATGTTACAGGTGGAATTATCATCATTCTGTTTGCGGTATCGGTATTTCTGATTAGCAATACGGTTACAATTGGTATTTCCGTACGCAAAGAAGAGATACAGATTATGAAGTACATTGGTGCAACAGACTTTTTTGTACGTGCGCCGTTTGTGATAGAGGGTATTATCATTGGTGTAATCGGCTCTATTATTCCGTTAATTGTGGTTTATCTCATTTACAATCAGGTAATGCTATATGTGGCTGAGCGATTTACGTATTTGTCGCAGTTGATGCAGTTTTTGACCGTGGAACAGATTTTTTCAAATCTGACACCGGTTTGCATCGGACTTGGTGTTGGTATTGGTTTCCTTGGAAGCTTTACAACCGTAAGAAAGCATTTGAGTGTATAAGGGTTGGAGGATATCTATGTGTTTGAAAAGGTCCTTGAGGGGGATTGTATTACTATTGCTGGTAGCAGTTCTGGCAGTCAGCATATGTCCGGCTGTTAGCAGGGCGGATGAGATATCCCAGCTGGAGCAGAGTATTAAGGATAAGCAGAATGCAATTAAGAAGGCAGAGCAGGAACGTAAGGAGCTGCAGACGGGACTTACCAATGTAGAGAAAGTAATTTCTAATCTCCAGACGACGAAGAATAATCTTGCAAATTATGTGACCAAGTTGGACGCAACCTTGTCAGACGTGCAGACGAGAATTGTGGATTTGAAGGATAAGATTACTACGAAGGAAGCGGAAATTGTACAGATTAATGCAGATTTAGAGGATGCGATTGCGACAGAAGAGCAGCAGTATGAGGCTATGAAGACGCGTATCAAGTTTATGTATGAAAGCGGCGACAGTAATGTGCTGGAGTTGATATTTGCTTCCAGGTCTTTTGCAGATTTTTTGAATAAGGCAGATTATATAGAGCAGCTATCTGCATATGATAGGAGAAAGCTGAATGAATATACTGCGATTAGAGAATATGTAGAAGTATGTAAGCAGCAGCTGGAGGCAGAGCAACAGCTTTTGCAGGAGACGAAGCAGGAGGTCGAGAAGGAAGAGGCTTCTTTGCAGACGTTGATAGGAGAAAAAGAGCGAGAGATTACTGCGTATGAGAAGGATATTGATAATCAGGAGACTATGCTGGCGGCCTATGAGGCAGAGATTGCATCACAGAATGCGGAGATTGAAGCATTAGAGGCGGCAGTGGCGGCGGATAAGGCAGCGTTACAGGAGGCAAAGCGCAGAAAGTACGATGGCGGTAAGTTTGCATGGCCGGCCCCCTCGTATACACGAATATCCGATGATTACGGTTATCGAATTCATCCTATTTTAAAAGTGAAACAATTCCATAATGGTGTGGATATGGCAGCACCGGGAGGTTCGCCGATACTGGCGGCTTATGACGGGGAAGTGGTAGCGGCGGCATATAGTTCATCTATGGGGAATTATGTTATGATTGACCATGGAGATGAATTGTATACGATATATATGCATGCGTCTAAGCTATATGTGAAGAAGGGGCAGGAAGTAAAACGAGGAGAAAAGATAGCAGCAGTAGGTACAACAGGAAGGTCTACCGGTAATCATTTACATTTTGGCGTTCGTTTGAAGGGAAGCTATGTGAACCCTTGGAATTACTTTGGCTCATAAGAATAATAAGAAAGGTGCGGGGAAGCGATGGAGCATAAAGAAGAGTCGAACAAATCCTTTTGGAAAGGTGTTGCGACAGGACTGGGTATTGCTTGTGTGATTTCATTGATGGCTTTGGGGATTACGTATGTTTCAAAAAACATGCAGTCATTAATGCGTATTGTAAGCCGGGCAGAGATAGAAAGCGTTGCAGAAGAGTCTACGATGGAGAAGTTATCTTTGCTGGAGGAGACGATAGAAGAATATTTCTGGAAGGATGTAGAGCCGCAGAAACTGGCGGATGGTGTGTATGAAGGATTGCTATTGGCATTGGATGACCCATATTCTGAGTATTACACGCATGAGGAATTAGAGGCATTGATGCAACAGACGCAAGGTATTTATTATGGAATCGGTGCGTATGTCAGTCTGGATTCGGAAGCAGGTTATGTACAGATTTCACAGGTTATCAAAGATACACCGGCTGAGGAAAGCGGCTTAATGGCGAATGACTATATTTATATGGTCGATGGCGAAGATATGTATGGTAAAGACAGTACTTATGTGGTGAGTAAGATAAAGGGTGAAGAGAATAGCTGGGTGACAATTACGGTGATTCGTGAAACTGAGCCTGAGCCATTGGATATTGAAGTACAGCGAAGAAAGATAGAAAGTCCTACAGTCGAGTATGAGATGCTGGAAGATAACATGGCATATATTCAGATTATAGAGTTTGATGATGTTACAACCGGTCAGTTTGCCCAAGCTTATGCACAGGCGCAGGCTGAGGGGATGGAGGGGCTTATTATTGACCTTCGAAGCAATCCCGGGGGCAATTTGAGTACCGTATGTAATATTTGTAATATGCTTTTGCCGGAAGGCTTGATTGTCTATACAGAGGATAAGTATGGCACACGCGAGGAGTATACCTGTAGCGGTAAGAATGAGATAGAGGTACCGTTGGTTGTCTTGACAAACGGTTATAGCGCCAGTGCATCAGAAATTCTTGCAGGGGCAATTAAGGATTATGGTGTAGGTAAGATAGTAGGTACAACAACTTTTGGAAAAGGTATTGTACAGCGTGTTATCAATTTATCGGATGGTTCCGCAGTAAAGTTGACTGTAAGCACTTATTACACACCAAAGGGTAATAATATTCATGAAGTTGGAGTTGCTCCTGATGTTGAGGTAGAACTGGATGCTGAGCAGTATCTAGCAGGTGTTGATAATCAGTTGGAAAAGGCACAGGAAGTATTGGGAGCCATGATGGCAGAATAATATATTATGACTTGAAAAAGACAGTTCACATTGGAACTGTCTTTTATTGTGCTGATAAATTATTCTAAAACCTTTACCTGTGGATAGAATTCAAAGGTTGCTTTACCGATAATAGCGTCGCGTGAAACATATGGATTATCCCAATAACGCGAATCCCATGAGTTTGTTCTGTTGTCTCCGAGCATGAAGTACGAGTCTTCCGGAACAACAAACGGACCGAAATCTCTGTTTAAACGGATATCTGTATAGTCATTTAAAAGAATTTCTCCGTTGATATATACATATCCGTTGATTCCCTCTACGGTGTCTCCGGGAAGACCAATAATTCTCTTAAGATATAGAGTGTCTGCTTCGTCGGGACAGTAAAAGGAAACAATGTCACCTCGCTGTGGTTCGGCTACCGTATATGCCAGCTTGTTAATAAAGATACGGCTTCCTGTTGCAACAGTACCCTCCATGGAACCTGAAGGAACATAGGCACTCGCGACTACGGTATTCTTCAGAAGGGTTGCTATCAAAAGAGAAATAGCAAGAAGCCTTGCGGTATCCCATAATTCATGCATCACTTTTTTTAATATGGTTTTATTATTTATACTCATGGCATTGCCTTTCTACATTTCCAAAAATATACATTTGTGCTATGATATATATGTTTAGAACTGTGTAAATCATTTATATACATATTAGCTCAGAGAAGTTGACTTTACAAGTCTATATTCGTTATAGTGGATAGTTTTCTCTGTTTTGGATAAAGCTACTTGTGCAAATATGCCATATCTGATATGATTGGGTTTACATAATGCTGTCAAAATGCATAAGGAGTGTGCAAAAGAGGATGTTTGGGATATTAAGTCGTTTTTTGATTAAGGATTATACGGATTATCAGAATCCGATTGTACGAAGAGCATATGGTCAGCTGGCGGGAGTACTAGGTATTATTTTCAATTTGTTATTGTTTTTGGGCAAATATGTGGCAGGATTTATTAGTGGTTCTGTATCGATGATGGCAGATGCTTTAAATAATCTGTCAGATGCCGGTTCCAGTGTGGTGACTTTGATAGGTTTCCATTTTGCAGGAAAGAAGCCGGATTCGGAGCATCCTTTCGGACATGGAAGGATTGAGTATATATCGGGACTGGTTGTTGCGGGGCTGATTATGTATATGGGGTTAGAGTTATTGCAGTCATCCTTCCGTAAGATTCTTCATCCGGAAACAATGGAAATTCAACCGCTTACTTTGGTGGTGCTGGTTATTTCTATCCTTGTAAAGGTTTATATGTCTATCTATAATCGTATTTATGGAAAGAGAATTGATTCTTCTGCAATGCGTGCGACTGCGATTGACAGCCTGAGTGATTGTATTGCGACATCGGTAGTGCTGCTTTCCATGATACTGTACTATTTTACCCGGATTAATCTGGATGGTATTTCAGGGCTGATTGTAGCAGTATTTATTTTGATTGCAGGATATTCAGCTGCTAAGGAGACATTGAGTCCGCTCTTGGGTGAAGCACCGGATGCAGAGTTTGTAAAAAGCGTGGAGGAGTTGGTGCTTGCACATAAGGATGTGGTAGGAATCCATGATATGATAGTACATGATTATGGCCCGGGGCGTCGGATGATTTCTCTTCATGCAGAGGTGTCCGGCAAGGAGGATGTTTACAAGCTGCATGATTTAATGGATGTGATAGAGTATGAGCTTAGGGAGCGCTTTCAGTGTGAGGCGGTACTTCATATGGACCCGATAGAGGCAGATGATGAGAAGGTTATGGGACTTCGCAAGGAAGTGGAGAGGCTGGTAAAGGAAATGGATGAGGAATTGTCTATCCATGATTTTCGAATGGTTGAAGGACCTACGCACACCAATCTGATTTTTGATGTGGTGCTTCCACAGGGCTATGCAAGAAGTGATGAAGAGGTATCTTTGGAGATTCAACAAAGAATATTGGCGAAGTGGCAGAATTATTTTGCGGTGATTAAGGTAGAAAAGAAATATATTTAAGTACATATAGAAAACGCATGCATCTGATTTGAAGGATGCATGCGTTTTTATTATGTGTTAGTCTTATTTTTGATAAAGCTCCTTAGGAGTATATAAATGACGAGGAATACCGTCTACCATAACAGGTGCGACATCTCCTTGTATTAACGGTCTGACATATGTGATAAAGTCATCTGTTACGTAGGTACCGTCTTTGTTAATCCATTCTCTTGGCACACATTTTTCGTCATTTGCAATCTTATGAACATCCTTTACTGCGGTTGCACACTGATATGGGTCGTCGGAAATTCTCTGAAGTACTACCATTTGTCCGGAATCTCCCTCATCAGCTGCTTTGACAGCAGCACCGCCTACCTGATATGCCTCTAAGATATCCACACGGGATGCTGAGTGGGAGCCTGCTCTTTGTAAGGTGCTAAATTCAATGGCCCTTGTCTTGCAACCAAGTTCTCCTGCAATAAAGCTTGCGAGGTATGAGGCTGTTCCTGATAACTGCTTGTGACCAAAGGAATCAACAAAGTTAATATCTTTTCCGAGCTCACAGACATACTTGCCGTCAGCAGTACGGATGCCTTCGGAAACAGCTACGACGACAGAGGTTTTCTTCTTGAGAAGTTGTTCAACCTTTGTTCTGAAGGTTTGAATATCAAAGGTTAATTCAGGTAAATAAATTAAATCCGGTCCTTCACAGTCTTCCCCTTTGGAAAGTGCCGCAGCGCCTGTCAGCCATCCGGCATTTCTTCCCATAATCTCAACAATTGTAACAAGTCCCTTTGGGTATTCGAGACAGAAGCTGTCGCGTATAATTTCCTTCATGGATGTACCGATGTACTTAGCTGCACTTCCGTAGCCCGGTGTATGGTCCGTTAATGCAAGGTCGTTGTCAATTGTTTTGGGACAACCGATAAAACGTGTCTGATGACCGGTGAGAATTGCATAATCGGAAAGTTTTTTGATGGTATCCATGGAATCATTTCCGCCGATATAGATAAATGCTTCGATATCGAGTTTGTCCAGAATTGCAAAAATCTTTTCGTAAACACTTTTGTCCTCATGTATTCCGGGCAATTTATAACGACATGAGCCTAAAAAGGCAGCAGGTGTACGCTTTAGAAGCTCTACATCCAATCCTGTGCGGATATGCTCTGACAAATCAATGTATTTTTCCTCAAGTAACCCCTGGATGCCGTGGAGCATTCCGTATACTTTATTGGCGCCACGGTCTATGGCTGTTCGGTACACGCCTGCAAGGCTCGAGTTGATTGCAGCGGTAGGACCGCCTGACTGACCAACGATGACATTTCTTTTCATACTGTTACCTCCTTGTTGAATACTCTTTTATACTATTTTAATACAAAAGTCAGATAATTACCATAAAATATTTTATGTTTACCGAAATTATATAAAAAAGGATAATTGCAGAGCAAGGCATAAGCATGATATAGTATGTGTAGTTTGAAGATTGAAGGAGAAGGTGAACATGGAACGTGAAAGTTTTAAATCCAGACTGGGGTTTATTCTGGTGAGCGCCGGTTGTGCAATCGGTATTGGTAATGTATGGAAGTTTCCGTATGTTGCAGGTGCTAATGGCGGCGGTGTTTTTGTATTGTTTTATTTGCTGTTTTTGGTGATTATGGGCGTGCCTGTACTTACGATGGAGTTGGCAGTGGGACGTGCCAGCCGAAAAAGTGCGGTGCAGGGATATAAGGAGCTGGAGCCTAAGGGCAGTAAGTGGCATATTCATGGATGGGTTGGAATTATAGGGTGCTATTTGCTGATGATGTACTATACTACGGTTGCAGGATGGATGTTTGGATATTTTGTGAAGTTTCTTAAGGGAGATTTTGTCGGCGTTGCGACGGAGAATATAGATGGTGTTTTTGCAGATATGCTTTCGAATCCGAAAGAAATGCTTTTGTGGATGGGAATTGTAGTTGTATTGGGGTTCCTTGTGTTGAGCTTTGGTTTGAAGAATGGTTTGGAACGAATTAGTAAAGTGATGATGATTGGTCTGTTGGGACTGATTGTGATATTGGCTGTTAACAGTCTTACATTAAAGGGAGCAACAGATGGTGTTAAGTTTTATTTATTGCCTGATTTTGGGAGAGCAATGGAACAGGGGCTTGGCAGCGTGATAACAGCAGCAATGAATCAGGCATTCTTTACTCTGAGTCTTGGTATTGCGTCTATGGAAATTTTTGGTAGTTATATGACAAAGGATAATACGCTTACGGGAGAGGCTGTGCGAATTTGCTGTTTGGATACTTTTGTAGCATTGATGTCGGGCTTGATTATTTTTCCGGCATGCTTTAGTTTTGGAGTACAGCCGGATGCAGGTCCTAATTTGATTTTCATTACACTGCCGAGAGTGTTTGTGAATATGGCAGGCGGCCGTTTGTGGGGAAGTCTTTTCTTTTTGTTTATGACTTTTGCAAGTTTTTCTACAGTGATTGCGGTATTTGAGAATTTACTTGCTGCATGTATGGATAATTTTGGGTGGAGCCGTAAGAAAGCGGTTATGATTAACTGTATTTTTATGTTGATAGCAAGCGTACCATGTGTTCTTGGATACAATGTGTGGAGTGATGTGAAGCTTATTGGTGGCAGAGATATTTTGGATTCAGAGGACTTCATTGTAAGTAATCTTTTGTTGCCAACCGGTGCACTGGTATATCTGTTATTCTGTGTAACCAAGTGGGGCTGGGGCTTCGATAAGTATTTGGAAGAAGTGAATACAGGAAGTGGACTTAAGATGTCGGCTAAGTTAAAGCCATATTTTCAATTTGTATTGCCGATATTGATATTGGTTATTTTGATTTCGGGATTGATTTAGGAGAGTTGTTATGGAAATGGATAAGGAATTTGAGGAAAATGATTTTCAGGAATATGTAACGTTTACTGTGACTACCAAGGATGGTAACGAGGTAGAGATGGCTGTTGTAGACGAATTTGACTTCAAGAACAAGCACTATGTAGTAGGTGCATTGATTGAAGGGGATACCATTAATGAAGATGGTATGTATATTTACAAGAGTGTTATCAAAGGAGATGACTTCACGGTAGAGAAGATTAACAGTGAAGTAGAGTATAAGCAGGTGGCAGAGGCATATTTGAAGTTATCATAAGATGATAATGGTAGCAAAAAAGAGATTGGAACTTCCAATCTCTTTTTGTTATCATATATTCTGTTTATCCTTGACCCCATTCACCCCATTCGCCTTTCCAGCCTTCGTGAGGTTTGTAATCAGGGTTGCCTTGCCAATACTGGTTCGAACACATCCAATTATCCTCCTGAGGTACTCCGCTAATTGCATTTTCAGCACCAATAACAGCTGTTTCGATGAAGTTTAATTCTTCAATAGTAGGAATAATCCATTTCTTCATATTAGTTCCCCTCTCTTTTTCAGTTGTACATTTATAAAATGTTTATTCATTCTCCCCTTTGAATAAAACACTATATTACTATAACATAGTATTAAATGTCTGTAAATAGTGCAAAGTGATGAGAGTGGGACTAAAGAACCAGATAATTTAGTCGTTTTTGGGGGTTTGCAGGAAATAAAGTAAATTGTATATGGCGCAAATATGTACAATAGTTTTATTGTCCGTGATGGAATCTGTGCCAAATGATTCAATGTCTTTAAGAAGATGTTCCATGCATATATGTTGAGAAACCGGATAAGCGTTGGTGGTTGATAAAATGTTTAAAATATTAGGTTTAATATGCTCCCAGTCTTTTTGTATTCTGCTAACCCAGTCGATATTTAATAATCCGTGTCCACCCCAATTGTGGATAATAGAATCGGGTAATAGTCCGTTAAAACCATTTCTAATAAGTCGTCTCGGAATTCCTTCACAAGCAAACATTGTATATGGTAATTGACAGCAGAAGGTTAACATGCGTATATCTTTTGTGGGATCGCGTAGTAACAAGCCTGTATTCAGCCCAAATTTGGTTTCAAATACTCCTAAATAAATGAGTAACTGAGGGGATGTGAGCTGGGCATGGTGATTCCGTTGGTCCATGTAATAACCGTTTGCGGTGTTATGTATGTCGTTTAAAAAGCGTTTTTGCAAATCATAGTTTTCCAGAATGGATTTTTTTAGGTAAAAATTTGCAGGCCTAAAGCGTTCCAAAGATGGGGGTTGCTGCTTTTTGGCATGATGAAAGCCCCTTAGCGCACGATACATCAGCTTAGGATAATTGAATTTCATGTGTTTGGCATAATGATATGCCCATTGAAATAGTTTTTGATAATCGTTATTAAGATAAAGCTGATACAAAATGTGCTGAATATTTCCGAAGGAAACAGTTTTGTTGCCATAACCGCCGGTTAGAAGTATTTTGCATCCTTCTTTTGCGCTTTCGCGGCATATTTCATAATGGTTGCTTATAGCCCCCGTTTTATAAGGCATTTCTAGTAAATTTGAGCAGATGCCGTAGTCCTCAAAAACATTTTTTCCTTCATTGTTAAGGAAGGTGGTATTTATATTAGGATACATACGGGCTATTTCAGATACAAGAGCGGACTCGTCTGAAATGGTATGAGTTCTTGCATCCTTAATGGTTTTATCGTAGGGAGTAAATGTGTAAGAATAAAGAGTTTTTTGCTCTGCACTAAGCTTTTGTGCAGCAAGAACACCGACACTGGAGGAGTCGAGTCCGCTACTCATGGCTATACCTACCTTACCTGTGGTACGTAGCGCATCATTTACGCAGGAACGGTATATATGCATAAATTCTGATTCGTATTCTTTTGGAGAGCTTGTGAGTGCCTGTGCTTTGTATGTAAGCTCCCAATAGATTTTTTTGTGTACTTCTTCAGTAGAGATCTTCATGCTGCTTGCTGGTAACATGAGATGGATATTTTGGTAAGGAGTTTCTCCGGGAACCATGTAGACAGAGGATGGTGGAGAGAGGAGAAAGTCCTTATAATAATCTAGGTTGGGTTCTGTATCCGGAAATATCTTAAGTAAAGGTTCGAGCAGGGTTGAAAATGCAATCAAATTGTTTTTACGAATATAGTATAGGCATCTGGCTGCAAGGTGGTCAGAGATTAAAGTGAGAGAATGACTTTTGCAATCCCATACAGCAATAGAAAAAGCCCTCTAAAGTATTGGGCACAGTCAGCACCGTAAAGTGAATACATCATATACATAAGAGCTCCGTCAGAAGAAGATAGAAGCTGTTCCTCTGTATAATGATGGTTAGATAAAAGGTGTATAATTTCATTGCGGTTGTCCAAAATACAGTCGGAGGCGAAAACTATATTTTTATTATAATCAATAATAGGTAAGATTTCCGCTTCTGCTTCTTTGGTTATGAATTGGATTCCACATCCAATGTAGGCATTGGTAGAGGAATAGCTTTCGTAACGGTCAAGCTTGCATGTAGTTTTATAGGATTGTTCAAAAATGTTCTTACAGTTTTCCGGAATCTTTGATTGAGTGTCGAGAGCGACGATTCCCCATATAGCAGACATAAATCCCCTTCTTTCATTTTTGTTTCTTAATGATTTTAAATTATAGGGAGATTGTTTGTAAAATGCAAGAAGGTACCTACATAACATTTTTAAAATACATAGAAAATTCCCTATACTTTTTTACGATTTGTGTTATACTATAAAACAGAATATATGTTCGTTGGATTTGGTGGAGGAATTTTCGTATGGATAAGTTCATTCTTCATTCAGAATATCAGCCTACCGGTGACCAGCCGCAGGCAATCAGGGACCTTGTGGAGGGTTTTCAGGAAGGGAATCAGTTTCAGACTTTGCTAGGTGTTACCGGTTCGGGTAAGACCTTTACTATGGCAAATGTAATTGCGGCTTTGAATAAGCCGACATTGATTATAGCGCATAATAAGACTTTGGCGGGACAGCTTTACGGAGAGTTTAAGGAGTTTTTTCCGGAGAATGCTGTAGAGTATTTTGTGTCCTATTATGATTATTATCAGCCGGAGGCTTATATTCCGCAGTCGGATACTTATATTGCCAAGGATTCTGCTGTTAATGAGGAGATAGATAAGCTGAGATTGTCTGCGACAGCGTCCCTGACAGAGCGTAGGGATGTTATTGTAGTTGCCAGCGTTTCCTGTATTTATGGTTTGGGTAGTCCTGATGAGTATCAGGGGATGATGTCATCTCTTCGTCCGGGGATGATGAAGGAGAGAGACGATGTTATCCGTGAGTTGATAGAGATGCAGTATGAGAGGAATGACATGGATTTGCAGAGATGCCGTTTCCGAGTGCATGGAGATGTGCTTGATATTTGTCCGGCGCAGGGTGGAGATTTTCTAATCCGAGTAGAGTTCTTTGGAGATGAGATTGACCGTATTTCGGAGATAGACCCTGTGACACAGAGGACGAATGCATACTTGGAGCATGTCACGATTTTTCCGGCTTCTCATTATGTTGTGGCACCAGAGCGTATTAAAGCAGCCTGTCAGAATATCGAGGAAGAAATGAAGGAGCGAGTTGTGTTCTTTAAGCAGGAGGATAAACTCTTAGAGGCACAGCGTATTTCAGAGAGAACGAATTTTGATATTGAGATGCTTAGAGAGACCGGTTTTTGTTCTGGTATTGAGAATTATTCCAGACATTTGAATGGTACTGCGGAGGGGGAGCCACCGTACTGCTTGTTAGATTTCTTTAAGGATGATTTTTTGATTATTGTTGATGAGTCCCATATTACGATTCCGCAGGTGCGTGGTATGTATGCGGGTGACCGTTCCCGTAAGACTACACTGGTTGATTACGGATTCAGACTTCCGTCTGCTTTGGATAACAGACCATTGAAGTTTGAGGAGTTTGAGCAGAAGATAGACCAGATGCTGTTTGTATCTGCAACTCCTAATGTCTATGAGGAGGAGCATGAGCTTTTACGTACAGAGCAGATTATCAGACCGACAGGACTGCTTGACCCTGAGATAGAGGTTTGCCCTGTTGAGGGACAGATTGATGATTTGATTTCCCGTATTAAGGCAGAGACAGCGCAGCATAATAAGATATTGGTAACGACTTTGACAAAGCAGATGGCAGAGGATTTGACGCGCTATATGTCTGAGGTTGGTATTCGTGTGAAGTATTTACATTCGGATATTGATACATTGGAACGTGCTGAGATTATTAGAGATATGCGCTTGGATGTGTTTGATGTACTGGTTGGTATTAATTTATTACGAGAGGGTCTGGATATTCCTGAGATTTCACTTGTGGCGATTTTGGATGCAGATAAGGAGGGATTCCTTCGTTCTGCAACTTCTCTGATTCAGACGGTTGGTCGTGCGGCGAGAAATGCGCAGGGACATGTTGTTATGTATGCGGATACGATTACAGATTCTATGCGGATTGCATTGGATGAGACTGAGAGACGTCGTAAGATTCAGCAGAAGTATAATGAAGAGCATGGTATTACACCGCAGACGATTAAGAAGGCTGTTCGAGATTTAATTAGCATTTCTAAGGCGGTTGCCAAGGAGGAGCAGTCCTTTGCCAAGGACCCGGAGTCAATGGATGCCAAGGAGCTGCGTAAGCTTATTGCAACGGTGGAGAAGAATATGCGTAAGGCGGCAGCAGAGCTTAACTTTGAGGCCGCAGTAGAGCTTCGCGATAAGATGTTAGAGCTTAAGACTATGTTGAATGAGATAGAGGGCGGTATGTAGTGTGCTGTCGATTTGATTACTATGTTTAGAAAGAAGAGGTATTTATAATGGATGCAAAGCAGTTAAAGATGCTTCCCAAGGGAGAGGTTATCCGTATTCGCGGTGCAAATGAACATAATTTGAAGAATATTAGTATTGATATTCCAAGAAATCAATTTGTAGTTTTAACGGGATTGTCGGGGTCTGGTAAGTCGTCTTTGGCGTTTGATACGATTTATGCTGAGGGGCAGAGACGATATATGGAGTCCTTGTCTTCTTATGCAAGGCAGTTCCTTGGGCAGATGGAGAAGCCTAATGTAGAGAGTATTGAGGGACTTTCGCCTGCGATTTCCATTGACCAGAAGTCTACCAATCGAAACCCGCGTTCTACGGTAGGTACTGTGACAGAGATTTATGATTATTTTCGTTTATTATATGCAAGGATTGGTATCCCTCACTGTCCTAATTGTGGCAAGGAGATTAAGAGACAGACAGTAGACCAGATGGTGGATTCGATTATGGAGCTGCCTGAGGGGACTAAGCTACAGCTTCTTGCACCGGTAGTCAGAGGACGTAAGGGTGAGCATGTTAAGGTCTTGGAGGCTGCTAAGAAGAGTGGCTATGTGAGAGTACGTATTGATGGCAGTATGTATGAGCTGACAGAAGAGATTAAGCTGGATAAGAATATTAAGCATAATATCGAGATTGTGGTCGATAGACTTGTGGTAAAGGATGGTATTACCAGACGACTAACAGACTCGGTGGAGAATGTATTAAGTTTGGCAGAAGGACTTATGACGGTTGATGTGATTGGCGGTGAACCGATTAATTTCTCTCAAAGCTTTGCATGTCCTGATTGTGAGATAAGTATTGAGGAAATTGAGCCTAGAAGCTTTTCATTTAATAATCCGTTTGGTGCTTGTCCTGTGTGTGTCGGACTGGGCTATAAGATGGAATTTGATATCGACCTTATGATTCCTGATAGAAGTTTGAGTATCAATCAGGGTGCAATTACCGTTATGGGCTGGCAGTCATGTGCTGATAAGTCAAGCTTTACGAATGCAATCCTGCAGGCACTATGT
>SVFJ01000052.1 GCA_015056925.1 Lachnospiraceae bacterium
ACCATATCGCCAGTAATTATCCAGTGGACCTTACAGCTCATAAGCATGCTTCTAGGTCCATTACTACTTAAAACAATGGACCTTACAGCCAAAAAGCATGCTCCTAGGTCCATTACTACTTAAAACAATGGACCTTACAGCTCATAAGTATGCTCCTAGGTCCATTACCGCTTAAAACAATGGACCTTACAGCTCATAAGTATGCTCCTGGGTCCATTACTAATATTTATTCATATAGCACATAAGTATTTTTCTCAACTAACTCCAAATTTAACCAAATGGGAAGTAGAGCAACAATTCATTCATTCAAGAGATATGTTATAAGGCTTTACATAGATTGACATAATTTTTATAATTAAATATATAGTTTGTTAAATAGTGGAATTCAGTTTAAGGAAATAAGGAGGCTGCAATGCATATGAATGAAAATAAATTAACAAATCCCGCATCAACAAAGGAAATCACACGTGCATATTTTGATAGTTTATTATTGGAAATGCGTCTGATGGACAGTGGGGCACCAAGCACAGAATTTGAGTTATACGGCAAGAAATTTAAAACACCTATTATGACGGCAGCACTTTCTCACCTCGGGACATTTCATCCTGACATACCAAGTGGAATGGTTCAGTATGCGCAAGGGGCAGAGATCGCAGGGGCGGTTCATTGGATTGGAATGGGAAGTGATGAGGAGTTCGAGAGTGTGGCTGCAACAGGCGCTCCGACGATTCGCATTATTAAGCCTTATGCGGATGAAGAAAAGATATTTTCTCAGATACGATGCGCAGAAAAGCAGGGCGCATTGGCTGTAGGAATGGATATTGATCATATGTTTGATTTAAAAGGAAATCAGGATATATGCGCGGGTGAGACCATGGGGATAAAGTCCTCCGAGGATTTGCAAAGATATATAAATTATACGAAGCTACCATTTATTGTAAAGGGTGTACTAAGCGTACACGATGCGGTAAAATGTGCGAATATCGGTGCAAAGGGAATTGTCGTTTCGCACCATGGGGGAAGGTTAAATTATGCAGTACCACCTCTCTATGTATTGCCTGAAATAGTGAAGGCTGTAGGGAAGCAAATGCCTGTTTTTGTGGATTGTGGTATTTGTTCAGGTATGGATGCTTATAAGGCTTTGGCGTTGGGAGCGACAGCTGTCAGTGTGGGTGTGCATCTGATTCCTTATATTCAAGAGGGTGGTGCAAAGGGTGTTGCAGACCGTATCACAGCTATGACAGAGGAGTTAAAAGGTGTTATGGCATATACAGGGGTAAAGACTATGAATGATTTTGACGCAACGGTAATTCATAGAATCTAGAAGGAGGATAACTATGCATTTTAAATATTGCCCGTATTGTGGCACGAAAGCAATCATGAAGGAAATTGGAGATGAGGGAGAAATTTCGTATTGTGAGACTTGTAAGATACCTCTGTGGGACATGTTTTCAACCTGTATTATCTGTGCGGTGGTAAACGAACAGCGAGAGGTGGCACTGCTTAGGCAGGACTATGTATCTACCACCAGCTATGTCTGTGTGGCAGGTGTGATGAAGCTTGGTGAGTCAGCAGAGGAGACGGCGAAAAGAGAGGTAAAGGAAGAAATCGGGCTGAATGTAGAGGAACTGAAATTTATCAAGACGTATCCTTATGATAAGAAGGAAATGCTGATGATAGGCTTTAAGGCAAGTGTAAAAGAGGCAGAGTTCAAGCTTTCAGGGGAAGTGGATTTGGTAAAGTGGTTTTCCTTTGAGGAAGCATTGAGTCAATTGCGCGAGGGAAGTATCGCATGGCAGTTAGTAAAGACAGTGATTGAGGAGAGTACCAATGAATAAGAGCGAGTTGTTATTTTATGATGCCTATGAGCAGTTCTATGAAATGGCAAAGACTTCAAAGGCATTTGCAGACTTTTGCAAAGAGGCATTTGGAGAGGATTTTTCACAGGATGGCTTTAGTGACAGGCAGCAGACAGATAGGATATTGGAATACATTCCGAAGAAAAAGGATGTACACATATTAGATATTGGATGTGGTAATGGTAAGATGCTTGGGTATTTGAAGGAGAAGACAGGAGCATTTATTCATGGCTTTGACTATTCAGAAATGGCTATAGCAACGGCAAGGGCGTTGTATCCGACAGCTTCTGAATTTAAGGAAGGCGTAATTGGAGAGGTAGACTATCCTGTAAATTCTTTCGATGTGATTACATCTATGGATACGATGTATTTTGCAAAGGATATGGTGGCATTTGTAGCACAGGTTAAGCAGTGGTTGAAGCAGGATGGTATATTTTTTGTAGGATATCAGGAGGGGGATGTCATGCCAAGGACGACAGATGCAGATACAACAGAATTGGCAAAGGCATTACGAGCAAATGAACTGAACTATGAAGTAACAGAGATTACCAAGCAGGTCTATGATTTGTTGCTTAAGAAAAGAGAAGCGGCTATGAAATATGAAGCGGCATTTGATAAAGAAGGAAACAGACAGTGGTATGAAATGCTGGTGGGGCAGACGGAATATGTATCAGTGCCATACGAAGAGTTTCAGCAGAAGATGGCAAGATATATTTATGTAGTGAAGAAGTAAGTTAGAAGATGTGAAATACAAGCTTGAACTAAGCAAAAATGTCGTTATAGATATGAAACAGCTTGTAGACATAATTTGCCAAAAACTATATAATACATAATATTGGCGTATGGAAATGAGCTCGCAGGTAATCAAGTATACTTTGCGATTTCAAATGTATGAGTTGAATATAATAGTAGGAGGAATATACATGAGCTTTACAACATATTCATGTGAAGATTTTGTAGAAATTTTATCGACAAAGGCACCGGTACCGGGAGGCGGCGGAGCATCGGCATTGGTAGGAGCATTGGGAACAGCCCTTGGTAATATGGTAGGAAGCCTGACTGTTGGCAAGAAGAAGTATGCAGAGGTAGAGGCTGATATTATTGCGTTAAAGGAGAAGGCTGACGCATTGCAGAAGGACTTTCTTCGTCTGGTAGAAGAGGATGCGAAAGTATTCGAGCCATTGTCTAAGGCATACGGAATGCCAAAGGAGACTGAGGAAGAGAAGGCAGAAAAGGCGCGTGTCATGGAAATCGTGCTAAAGGATGCCTGCTTAGTTCCAATGGAGATTATGAGAAAATGTTGTGAAGCAATTGATGTGATAGAGGAGTTTGCTGCAAAGGGTAGTGTCATTGCACTTAGTGATGCCGGCGTAGGCGCGGCATTTTGTAAGGCTGCATTGCTTGGTGCTTCCTTAAATGTATTTATCAATACAAAGTCTATGGCAAATCGTGAGTATGCAGAGGAGTTAAATGCAGAAGCTAATGAAATGATTCGTGTGTACTCTGAGAAGGCAGATGTGGTATTTAACAGTGTAAACGATAGATTAAAGAAATAGGAGAAGAAACATATGGCAAAGCAGTTATTAGGTAAAGAAGTTACTGCCGCAATGAATGAAAAGATAAAGGCAAATGTGGCATTATTAAATGAGAAGGGCATCACACCAACACTTGGGATTATCCGTGTGGGAGAGAGAGAAGATGATATCTCCTATGAGAGAGGTGCAACCAAGAGATGCGAGACACTTGGTGTTGCGTATGAGAAGTTTTTGCTTCCACAGGATGTAACTGAGGAGGAGCTTCTTGCAGTGATAGACAAGGTGAATAAGGACGACAAGATTCACGGTGTATTGTTGTTCCGTCCGCTTCCAAAGCATTTGAATGAAGAGAAGATTATCAATGCCCTTGATTTTGAGAAGGATGTAGATGGTATCACAGACGGCTCTATGGCAGGCGTGTTTGCAGGTAAGGCACAGGGCTTCCCACCATGTACACCACAGGGCTGTATGGAGATTCTTGACCATTATGGTATTGATTGCACAGGTAAGAAGGCTGTTGTGGTTGGTAGAAGCCTTGTAGTAGGTAAGCCTGCGGCAATGATGCTGATTCAGAAGAATGCGACTGTAACTGTGTGCCATACAAGAACAGTAGATATGCCTTCTGTTGTGAAGGAAGCAGATATCGTGATTGTGGCAGCAGGTAGAGCAGGCGTGATTGATGGCTCTTACTTAAGAGAAGGTCAGGTTGTAATTGATGTAGGTATCAATGTCAATGAAGAAGGCAAGCTTTGCGGAGATGTAAACTACGCAGAGGCAGAGGCTATTGTTGATGCCATCACACCGGTTCCGGGCGGAGCAGGAAGTGTTACAACTTCTGTTTTGGTAGGACATGTAGTAGAGGCTGCCATGAGGAAGTATTTATAATTAAATATGATTCTTACGAAATTTAGCAGGTGTTTGGCCTGCTATTTTTTTGAATTGGCGGTAAAAATGAATCTCATTATTGTAGCCGCATAGCTCTGCAATCTCTTCTACAGTTAGTACTGTGGTTAGAAGTAAATTTTTTGCATATTCAATACGAAAGTGTATTACATCCTGCTGATAGGAAATGCCAAAAAGCTCTGTATACAGATGTTGAAAATAGGATTCGCTAATACCGATAGATGCAGCACTTTCTTTGATGTCAGGGGTGTTTAGAAAGTTGTTTTGTAGTTCTAAGCGCAAGGCTTGAAGCTGCGACTTGTACGGAGAGATAGCTGTTGGCTGAGAGGCATTTTGTTGATGCACAAGCAAATGATTTATGAGTACACGAAATAAAGCATCAATATTCTCAAAAGAATAAGGCTGTGGCGTATAGGCGTGTTCTAACATAATCTGATGCACTAGGGTTGTATAACTTTCTGTGTTACTAAGAACAAACGGTATATTCATAAAGGGAAGCATGGAATGAAAAGCGTCCTCGTTTGTAGTCGTAAAATGCAGCCAGTCATCCACATATTCGCCATCCGGATTACTGTAGGAATAAGGCGTCCCCGGAGATAGTATCAGAGCTGAGCCGGGAGTTACCTGATACTGTTTGCCGGCAATCTGAAAAAGACCTTGTGTACGAATAATAAGCAGTACAAAGCAAGGCAGACCATCTGGTCTTGACATGATAAATGAACTTGGGTGCTTGGAATTGCATCCACCGCGTAGAATTTGATACATAGTTTGCCTCCTGTTAATAGCAGAAAAGGTTAGTTTTGTAATAGTATACGCTATTAATTTTTGAGAGTCAATTCATTAAGATGAAAGTAAAATAAGATTAAAAGGAGAGCAGATAGATGTTAGATGCAAAGGAATTAAACTGGGTGAATGAGACTTTAGAAAAAGTAGAAAAGAAAATGGAAAAGGTTAGTACCCGTTCCGTTGAGAAAATACCATATACAACGGTAAACGGAGTACATGATGACTGGTCGGCAGAGAACAAGATTGGCTGGTGGACGAATGGCTTTTGGGGCGGTATGATGTGGCAGATGTATGCATTGACGAAGAAGGAGCATTATAAAGTAATTGCAGAGAAAAATGAAGAGAAGCTGGATGAGCTTTTCTTAGACTATAACAAGATGGACCATGATAATGGATTCAAGTGGCTACCGACAGCAGTTGCTAATTATCGCGTGACAGGCAACAGACGTTCCAGAAACAGAGGTTTATTGGCTGCAAACAATCTGGCTGGTCGTTTTAATAGTGCAGGACAGTTTATTCGTGCGTGGAATGACTGGTCGGACGAGGACAGCCTTAGAAGAGGCTGGGCGATTATTGACTGTATGATGAATTTACCATTGTTATATTGGGCAAGTGAAGAGATTGGAGACCCAAGATTTGAGCAGATGGCAAGGAGACACGCAGATACTTCGATTCAGTACTTTGTGCGTGGTGATGGTTCGGTCAATCATATTGTAGAGTTTGATATTCATAGTGGAGAAATGGTAAAGAGCTATGGAGGTCAGGGTGTTGGAGAAGGTTCATCATGGACGAGAGGACAGAGCTGGGCATTGTATGGATTTACTTTGAGTTACCTTCATACAAAGGAGCCGGAGTATCTTGCAACTGCAGCGAGAATCGCTAATTATTATATTACCAATATCCCTGAGAATGGATTTATTCCGGTGGACTTCAGACAGCCGGCAGATGTAACATGGGAGGATTCTACATCGGCTGCGATTGCAGCATGTGGATTGATTGAACTTGCAAAGCTTCACGAGGGAAGACAAAGAGATATTTATCTGAATGCAGCGTTAAAGCTGGTACATGCTTTGGCTGAGCATCGCACCAATTGGAATGAAGAGGAAGATAATTTATTGGAGAAGTGTACTGCAGCTTATCATGATGAGAAGCATGAGTTTTCAATTATTTATGGAGATTATTATTTTATTGAGGCGCTGATGAAGCTTGCAGGAAAGGAGCTGTTCATTTGGTAACAACCTGTCGGTAAACCGACAGCTAAAAGAATTTGCGTGGCAAATTCTTTCGAGGTGGAATGGTTTACTTTATTCGCTTAATAGGAGGAAGGTTCATGATATTTAAACCAACAACATTGGATTATAATATAAGCCCCTACACGGGACTGACGAGAGAGAGCTGGCTTGAGGTGGCAGAATATATGCTGTCGGGGATATTTCAGCATATTAAGGATTTTGAGGACCCTGTTGTAATGCCAAGAAAGGAAACAGAGATTACCTATCCGCATGCATATTCGGATGCACAGACGCAGATTGCAGAGAAGAAGGCTGAGATGTTCGAAGGCTTGACACGTTCCTTTTTTATCGGTGCGCCACTGATTCATAATAAGCCTGATATAGAGCTTGGCGGTAAGAGACTTGCGGATTATTATAAGAATCAGATTTTGCGTTCCTGTGACGAAAATGACCCTATTTTTGTGGGAACCTATGAGACTTTACAGGAAACAGTAGGGAATGTAGACCTGTTTCGCTGTTTTCAGCAGACAGTAGAGACGTGCGCATTGGTAATTGGCCTTTGGATGAGTAAGGAGCAGATTTGGGATACTTATACAAAGGAAGAGAAGGACAAGATAGCGGCATTTCTTTCAAGCTTTGCTCACGCAAGTACAGTGCCGCAGAACTGGCGATTGTTTAATATGCTGGATATGGCTTTCCTGCACATGGAGGGCTATGCCATTGATGAAGAGATTATGGCAGACCATGCACAGGCGATTCTGAATTACTATGTGGGAGATGGCTGGTATCGCGATGGACATAGCTTTGACTATTATTCCTGCTGGGCATTCAATGTATATGGTCCACTCTGGAATCTGTGGTATGGCTATGAGCATATGCCGACGGTAGCAGCACGTTTTGAGGAGCATTCCAATAAGCTGATGGAAAGCTATCCGGATTTCTTTGATGAGGACGGCTTTGTCAATATGTGGGGGCGAAGTAATATATATAGAAATGCGGCGACCAGTGCCTTTGATGGGAATTTATTTCTAAAGAATCCTAAGGTAAATTGCGGACTGGCAAGACGTATTTCTTCGGGTGCATTGATGCAGTTTTTAAGCAGAGAGGATTTCCTATGGAATGGCATTCCTACACTTGGATTTTATGGACAGTTTTCACCTTTGGTGCAGGGGTATTCCTGCGCGGAGTCGCCCTTTTGGCTAGGTAAGGCTTTTCTATGCCTGCATTTACCGCAGGAGCATCCCTTCTGGAGTGAGAAGGAGAACAATGGCTCATGGGAACAGCTTGGCGTAGAGGAAGTTAAGGAGACAGTATTAAATGGCCCCGCGCTTTGCTTTACCAATCATAAGGCGAATGGCGAAACGATTCTTAGAAGCGGTAAGGTTGTAAAGAACAAAGGAGATTTGCATGGCATCTGGAATTACGGAAAGCTGTCTTATAATACAAAGTATCCATGGGAGGCATCTCCAAGTGGTGCAGAGGGTGTGCAGTCACAGCAGTATGTGCTTAGGGATGTCACAGCAGATACTATTTCTCATGCCAATGTAACCTTTTGGGCAGGACAGATAGACGGCGTGTTGTATCGCAGGCAGTTCTTTGATTATCACTTAGGTGCGGAGGGTCATTGGCTTCAGGCAATGGACTTAGCGGATTTCCCGGTAAAATACGGTATCATGCGTGTAGACAGACACAGACTTCATAGAAGACCGGTAAGCTTCACATTGGGTTCTTATGGATTTATGGATAACGGAACCGAGATGATTGAACTTTCAGAAGGAAATGCCAAGGCGATTATCTTAAAGGGCAGGGACTTTACAGGTAAGGAGAAGCAGCTTGCCATGACCATCTATGATGGTTGGAAAGAGCTTTCCTATGTGAGAAGTGAGGGCTCAAACCCTGATTCTGAGAAGTCGATTATTGTATATGCAAGGACTGGTTTTGAGAAGCATTATGGCGGAGCAGAGCCGTATGTCATGATTTCGCAGACCATTACCAAGGAAAGTCATGAGGACTTTACGATGGAGGAGTTGTTCCCGATTCGTGAGATTGTCTATGAGGATGAGATGAAAACAGGTGCATATGGCACGACCACCCTTGTCATGAAGGATGGAAGTGAGAAGAAGATTTGCTTTGAAGGAATTGAAGGTAGATTAAGTTTGTAGGATAATATTTTTAAATATATCAAATTGAAAAAACTTATGTAGAGTGAACGAGGTTTGCGATGCATAAGTTTTTTTAGTCAAATTTAGATTTAGTGGAAACGAGATAATGTGATTCAACATGAGATTTTTATCATTTTAGTTTAGGTATTTCAAATGTTTTCCCGACTAGACAAGTGTTTTTGTCTCTCCAGTCGGGATGTTACTCATATTTTCCCCGACTAGACAAGTGTTTTTGTCTCTCCAGTCGGGATGTTACTTATATTTTCTCCGACCAGACAAGTGTTTTTGTCTCTCCAGTCGGGATGTTACTCATATTTCCCCCGACTAGACAAGTGTTTTTTGTCTCTCCAGTCGGGATGTTACTCATATTTCCCCCGACTAGACAAGTGTTTTTGTCTCTCCAGTCGGGATGTTACTCATATTCTCCCCGACTAGACAAGTGTTTTTGTCTCTCCAGTCGGGATGTTACTTATATTTTCCCCGACTAGACAAGTCATTTATCTCTCCAACTTCGATATTTTTAATATTCCAAACAGAGAAAGGCTAGGTTCTTCAGGCAAATAAAGATTACATAAATTTTATAGATTTATTCTTTAGAAATCCCCTTAAACCTAAATTCAGTTAGGGATTGCAAAAAGTTATTAACATATTGCACACATGGATTATGTAAACTATAATAAAGCTCGAAGAGAGATAAGGAAGAGGTTTATAAATAGGGGGAACAAATGACTAAGTTTAGAAAGACAATGTTGATAATTGATATCTTACTCCTTTTGATTGTATCAATTCCGTTTATGATAGAGGAGATGTCGGAAGATGATATATTGCTGATTGTAAGACATCAAAACTTTTCTGATGGATATCAGGATTACGGATGTTATGTGACTACATCGGGAGAGGTTTATTTATATGACTTTGGTTCGAGTGTATATCCTAAAATGGAAGATGTGGATGATGAGAGTTTAATGGTTAAATTGAAGATGCTTAGAAGACGTGCATATCTTGAACCGGTGTTAAAATTAGATGAAGAAATTGTTCGGAAACTATATTATAACGGAAACAGTATTAACAAAAATGCACAGTATATATGTGAGAATGTGTCCTTTGATGCCGGACAAACCAAGGTGTTATTTTGTGATTCACAAAAGAATGATTTGATTCTTTGTGGTGAATTCGGGGACACCAATAGGATAATGAATCATCAAGGAGCTAAGAATATCATGGATTTATATGAGCAAGATATCAAGAATGAGCTTGATTACACAGAGGCGTCTCATCTTTTTTCAGAGGATGATGTAAAACTTTGGTGTGTACATTGTGGATATTCCGATGAAGAGAAGGACTATTATGTGACATCAAAGGATAAGTTAATAGAATTAGGGGAAATGCTTGAGTATGACTTCGTAAAGAAGATGGAAGGGTTTGATATACACACGGATAAGGAGTATGTATTCTTTATCTATCATGATAATAAGTCGAATTGCGATTACGATATGGAAATACTAGGCTTTATACACTATCCGGATAGATATCGATTTATTGTTCGAGATAAGAATGAGTGGAATTTGTGGTGTAGGGGACAAATGATGGATGGCTATATGTACATTGCTGCGATTGAGAAAGATTTGATTCAATTGGGATTGATAGGGGAGAACTGGGTAGTTTATTAAGTCCCCATTCCCAACGTGCCTAAAATGTAGTATTATGTAAACACAATTTCGGAGGAGGGAGATTATGAATTATGCGGCATTTATTCCGATTATGATGTTGTGGATTATTATATTGGCAAATAATCGAAAGAAAAAGCAAATCATTCGAAATATGATTGAGAGAAAAAACAAAAGTGGAAAGGAAAAGTTAGAGATGATTGAATTAGCGAAGAGATATATTGGTAAGGAATGCATATTTTATGTATATGATGGAAATCAGATAGTCGGAGTTCTTAAGGAAGTAACAGATGGAGGGTTATTGATTGAAAATGGAAAGCATGAGGATGCAGTTAATTTAGATTTTATTTTAAGAATCAGAGAGTATCCAAGAGATAAGAAGGGTAAGAAATAGTTTGTAGCGTTGGATTAATAATGAGGGTATCGAGTTTTTTCGATACCCTTAACTAATCGTTTTTATTTGGTAGAACGAAATAGAGTAAAATAGACAATTCGAGGATGAACATGACACAAAAGATATTACTTGTAGAGGATGATTTTGCTTTAGGGAATGGAATACAACTGGCTCTCCAAAGTGAATCAATAAAAATAACAGTATGCAGAACCATAAAGGAAGCACAGGAGATACTTCAAAATCAAAAATGCGATTTACTGATTCTTGATGTCAATCTCCCTGATGGCAATGGATTGACATTGTTGCAAGAGATACGGCAAAGAGGCGCAACACCAATTATTTTGCTGACTGCCAATGATATGGAAATGGATATTGTAACAGGTTTGGAGCTTGGTGCAGATGATTATATCACCAAGCCTTTTTCGCTTGCTGTTTTACGAGCAAGAGTGAATACACAGTTAAGACGCAGTCATGCAGATAAGGCATCGGCGTTACAGATTGATGATTTTGCTTTTGATTTTGAACGTATGGAATTTCGAAAGCAAGGACAACTGATAGAGTTAAGCAAAACAGAGCAAAAGCTGCTACGCATACTGATTGAGAATCGGGGGCAGACCTTGAGCAGAGCAACATTGGTTGACCGAATCTGGACAGAAGGTGCAGAGTATGTGGATGAGAATGCGTTGTCAGTTACGATGAAGCGTTTGCGAGATAAGCTGGAAGATACACCGTCACAGCCTACCTATTTAAAGACTGTGTATGGAATTGGTTATACTTGGGTGGTGAAGTAAGATGTTAGTTGATTATAGAATCATAGTTTTCATCATTATTATTTCAATTGCTATCGTACTTGGTTATCGCACTTATACAAAGCGCACGATGAAGAAGCTAAGTCAGATGCTGGATGCGGCAATGGAAGGGAAGTTTCAGGAAAAGTATTTTGATGAGAGTATGTTGTCTGCACTGGAAACAAAGTTTGCGCACTATTTGGCGGCTTCTGAGGTATCAGCTAACAGACTTCATGAGCAACGCAATCAGATTAAGACTCTGATTTCCGATATTTCTCATCAGACTAAAACACCTATTGCCAATATTGTGCTTTACACACAGCTTTTGGGAGAACAGGAGCTGACACAGGAAGGAAGAGCCTGCGCAATGGCGTTAGAGAGTCAGGCAAATAAACTGCAGGTATTGGTAGAGGCAATGGTAAAGACCTCGCGTTTGGAGGCTGGTGTGATTGCGCTCAATCCAACATTAGGACCGATTGGAGAAATGATTGTCAGAGCAGTGACGCAGATTCAGCCTAAGGCAGATGCGAAGCAAATTGTACTAGAGGTTTGCGATACAACAGCAGATGCCGTATTTGATGCAAGGTGGACGGAAGAGGCATTGTTCAATCTTCTTGATAATGCTGTAAAATACACGCCGTGTAGTGGCAGTGTTACGGTAAAAGTCACACAATATTCGATGTTTACGGCAATTCATGTAACTGATACAGGCTGTGGGATTTCGGAAGAAGAGCAGCCAAAGATATTTAGCCGTTTTTACAGAGGTTTGGCACATCAGGAGATAGAAGGTGTAGGAATAGGATTATATTTGGTTCGACAGATTGCTCAAGGCCAGGGAGGCTATGTGAAGGTAAGTTCAAAAGTAGGAGAGGGAGCTACTTTTTCTATGTTTTTGCCGGCAAATCAGAATCTTTCAAAACTGTAAGATTTGAGAAAGAACAGGGAAAGATTTCTTTGATAAAGTCGTTCGTATAAGGAGGCAAATTCCTCTCCTCGCCAAGAGGGAAACTCTGCAAGCAGAGTAGGATTTTGCTTCGCAAAACAAGGAGGCAAATTCCTCTCCTCGCCATAGAGGCTCGGATTTTGCTTCGCAAAACAAGGAGGAATGTATGAATATCTTAGAAACGAAGGATTTGCGGAAAACATATGGAAATGGTGAGACAGCTGTGCATGCACTGGATGGTGTTAATCTAACTGTAGAAAATGGTGAGTTTGTAGCGGTGGTAGGAACCTCTGGCTCTGGTAAGTCTACACTTTTACATATGCTTGGCGGCTTGGATACCCCAACCGGTGGCAGCGTGATTGTGGACGGTAAAGAGATTTTTACATTAAAGGAAGAGGAACTGACCATTTTTCGCCGTAGAAAGATTGGTTTTGTTTTTCAGAACTACAATCTAGTTCCAGTGTTAAATGTCTATGAAAATATTGTTCTGCCGATTCAGTTGGATGGCGTGGAGCCGGATGAGGAATATGTGAAGCAGGTTATTAGTACATTGGGGTTAGAGAGCAAGCTTAAAAATCTTCCCAACAATCTGTCCGGAGGTCAGCAGCAGAGAGTAGCGATTGCAAGAGCATTGGCGGCAAAGCCGGCGATTATCTTAGCAGATGAGCCTACGGGAAATCTTGACACAAAGACCAGTCAGGATGTGATGAGCTTACTTAAGGTGACAAGTAAAAAATTCAGTCAGACTATCGTCATGATTACACATAATGAAGAAATTGCCCAAATGGCAGACCGTATCATCCGAATTGAGGATGGACGAATTGTTGTTGGGAGGTAAGCATTATGGTAAAAGTGGCAAATCAAACATATATTAGAAGACTGAGCTGGAAGGCTATGAGAGTGTCGAGAACAAGAAATCTCATAGCGGTAATAGCGATTGCGCTGACAACGATTCTGTTTACAACCTTGTTTACCATTGCTATTTCGATTAATGAAGGTATTCAGCAGAATAATTTTCGTCAGGTGGGAGGATATTGTCATGGCTCTTTTAAGTATCTAACAAAGGAAGAGATTGATACCTTAAAGGATGACCCGTTGATTAAAGAGTGGGGCGTCAGACAATTACTAGGAATGGCAGTGGAGAAGCCATTTCATAAGTCACATGTGGAGATTAGCTATTGTAATGAAAATACAGCGAAGTGGATGTACTGTGTGCCCAAGAAGGGAAAGTATCCGGCAGAAGGGACGAATGAGGCAGCGACAGATTTGTATATTCTTGAACTTTTGGGAGTAGAGCCGGTATTAGGAAATGAGTTTACCATTACTATAGATGTGGATGGGCATCCAACAACGCAAACATTTATTTTAAGCGGCTGGTGGGAGTATGATGAGGTCTGCCCGGCGCATCATGTACTGATTCCGGAGAGTCGTTTGCAGGCGATTTGTACAGAGGTTGGCGTTACAGAAGAAAATAAGGTATATGATTATACTTGCAGCTGGTCACTAGACGTAATGTTGGATAGTGCTCTGCAAATAGATGAGAATATGTGCGCGATTCTAATGAATCATGACTATCAGCCTGAGGGGTATCCGGAGGCCAAGCATCCGATTTCCTATGGAGTGAACTGGGGATATACAGGAGCGCAGGTTTCGCAAAATGCAGACCCGACGGTAGTTGTGGCGATTGTGCTGTCGATTGTTATTATTGTATTCACCGGATATTTGATTATCTATAATGTGTTTCAGATTTCTGTTGCAAATGATATTAGATTCTATGGGTTGCTTAAGACGATAGGAACCACACCAAGGCAGTTAACAAGGATTATCCGTCATCAGGCAGTAGCACTAAGTGTGGTTGGTATTCCGATAGGCTTAATCATTGGCTGGTTTGTAGGTACGGTATTAACACCACAGATGATTAAGAATTTGAATGGAATCTACAGTACGGTTTCAATTAATCCTATGATTTTTGCCGTTGCATCGGTATTTTCGCTGATGACAGTTCTCTTGTCATGCAGACGTCCGGGGAAAATGGCGGCAAAGGTATCACCTGTGGAAGCCGTTCGATATACTGAGGGAGATGGGACAAAGAAGCAGGTGAAAAAGATTGCAAAACGAATCTCTATGCTGTCTTTGGCAAAGGCGAATCTGGGAAGAAGCAAGAAGAAAACAGTGATTACGATACTGTCAATGTCCTTGGCAGTTGTGCTTTTGCTGGTTACAGTGACCTTTACGTCCGGCTTTAGCATGGATAAATATATTCAGCAATTTGTAGTAACAGATTATGTAGTAGCACAGTCGGGATATTTTCATGTGGATGATGCTCATTTTGATGATGAAGAGCGTGTTTCTGATGAGTTGATAGATGAAATTCATGCACAGGGTGGTGTATCGGAAGGTGGACGCATTTATGGAACTACAGGTCTGGTCAGACAGCATGTGACGGAAGAGTATCTGAGAAATTATTATGCACGGTACTTTGAAGCAGAAGAAGTAGATGCAATGATTGCCGGGAGCAAGAAAGTAAATGAGGGGGCACTGATACACCATGTTCAGCTTTATGGTATGGAATCATTTGTACTCGACCAGTTATATGTGGCAGAAGGTGATTTATCAAAGCTGTATGAAGAAGGCTCCCATGCGATGGCTGCTGTATATCATGCGAATGATTATGGAGAATTACGGGAAAGTACGAATTGGGCAAAGCTTGGAGACAGTGTTACTTTAAGATATACCGACGGGTTTGAGTACTATTATACAGATAATGGTGAAGTGATTGAGAATATTGAGAAGGTTTCTAAGAATGAAAGCAGACCAATAGATTCCAGAATGACAGGCTATCGTGATGTAACATACGAAGTGGTTGCGATTGTCGTAATTCCTAATGTGTTAACCTATCGCCATTACAGCTCGGATGGTTTTATTATAAATGCTCAGACCTTTATTCGGGATTCGAAAACTGCGGATGCTATGCTGTATACTTTTAACATGGAAGAAGGAGCAGACACAGCGATGGATGCATTTTTGCAGAATTATACAGAGAATGTAAATGAGGATTATAGCTATGAAAGTAAGATGACCTATGCGGCAGAGTTTGAAGAGTTTCGCATGATGTTTTTACTACTTGGAGGAGTATTAAGCTTTATTGTAGGAATGATAGGTATTCTGAATTTCTTTAATGCAGTTCTGACAAGCATTTTGTCCAGACGAAGAGAGTTTGCCGTTATGCAGTCTATCGGTATGACAGGTAAGCAGTTAAAGAAAATGCTGGTGTGTGAAGGTTTGTTCTATGCGCTGGGAAGTCTTGCGCTTGCTTTTGGGCTGGTTATTGTTTTTGGACCAATGCTTTCCGGAGTGTTTGAGAGCATGTTCTGGTTCTTTGAATATAAGTTTGTGATTTGGCCAATTTTGGTATTGATGCCAGTATTTACGTTGCTGGGTTTTGCGATTCCAAGACTGGTGTACCGAGCGGTTGAGAAGCAGACATTAGTAGAACGATTAAGAGAAGCGGAGAATTAAAAAAGTGTTGCCCGGTGGCAACACTTTGCAAGAATCAGCGATGCTGATTCTTGTTTGAATTCCACTACTTTTCGAGCACTTGATGATTCCTCAAAAACAGCCGACATGACATCTTGAAGATGTTGTGCCGGCTGTATGTATTTGAATATTATTTTGGAGCCTGTTTCTTCTGCCCATAGTAGAGAATACCAATAGCACCAGGACCTGCATGAGTACCGATGCTTGGACTGATATCATTGATTATGATTTCGTCGACCTCAAGCTCTGTACGAATCATTTCAGCAAGTGCTTTGGCATCATCAAGACAATTACCATGCACAATTCCAATTGGCAGCTTTATGTTAGTGTCTTTGGAAAATGAGGCTTTTGTGCGCTCTACCAAGGTATGAAGGGATTTCTTTCGACCTCTGGCTGTGCCGGCAGCAGAAAGACCGCCTACATTATTTACATAGAGAAATGGCTTCATATTTAGTGCACTTCCAACGATTGCAGTAGCTTTGCTGACGCGTCCGCCTCTTTGGAGGTGGAACAAATCATCGACAGTGAATTGCACGTTTATATGGTGTTTTATTTCTTCAAGGCTATTTACAATTTCTTCATAGGAAGCTCCGTGCTGCTTCATTTTGTTTGCATGAATAACCAGAATAGATTCACCAAGTGAAACATTTAAGGAGTCGATGACAGTAATCCGGGCATCCTTGTATTCGTCTGTAAGCTCTCTTGCTACCATGCAGACATTATTGTAGCTGCCGCTTAATGCAGAAGAGAAGGCAATATGGATAATGTCACATCCTTTGTTAAGAATTGCACGGAATTTTTCTTCAATGACAGCAGGATTGTTTGCCTGTGATTGTGGAAGCTCTCCATTCTTCATACGCTCATAGAACTCCTTGGGAGCCATATTCAGCTCATCACCATACACAGTATTTCCAAAGGAATAGTACTGAGGAATAATAGTGGTATCCAGCTTTACGACATACTCCTGCGGCAAATCTGAATTAGAATCAGTCGTTATATAAAAATCTCTCATAGTGTCCCCCATATCATATGTATTTTTGTAATGGATTATTTTGCTAAAAATGTCTTTAATTACAAAGAAAATGACATTGCAAATATTAAGCTATTATAACATAATGTGCTATATTATTAATATGCTATAAAATAGCTAATAATAGTAGAAAATTATTGTGCAATAAGATAGAATATTAGCAGGATAACATAATGTGACATACCATAGAAAGGTGGAATAGAAAATGAATAATTTTAGATATCATGCATATACGGATATACGTTTTGGAAAAGGACAGGTGGCATGTCTTCCGGAGGTACTTGCACCATATGGTAAGAAGGTTTTGATGGTGTATGGCGGTGGCAGTATCCGTAAGAATGGTTTGTATGATAAGGTGAAGGAATTGCTGGCTGATTTTGAGGTGTTTGAGGTTGGCGGCGTAGAGCCGAATCCTAAGATTACATCAGTTCGTGAGGGAGTTGCTATTTGTAAGACGGAAAAGATAGATGTTGTGCTTGCAGTGGGTGGTGGAAGTACCATTGATGCGGCAAAGCTGATGGCAGGTGGTAACTATTATGATGGTGACCCTTGGGATTTGGTTACGGATAGTTCTAAGATTGGTAAGGTATTGCCGATTGTAACAGTGCTTACCTTGGCGGCGACAGGTTCAGAGATGAATAAGAATGCCGTTATTTCCAATATGGAGACGAACGAGAAGCTGGGAACAAGCTCTCATGATTTTATCCCGCAGGCTTCGATTTGCGACCCGGAGTATTTGTATACATTACCGGCTAAGCAGACGGCGGCAGGTACGGCAGATATCATGTCGCATATTTTTGAACAGTATTTTCAGAAGACAACAACAGCTTATATTTCGGACAGATTTGCAGAGAGTCTGTTAAAGACCTGTATTCATTATTGCCCGATAGCATTAAAAGAGCCTGAGAACTATGAGGCAAGAGCGAATCTGATGTGGGCAAGTACACAGGCATTAAATAGCTTACTTTCGGCAGGAAAGGGCGGCGGTTGGACCTGTCATCCGATTGAGCATGAGCTGAGTGCATACTATGATATTACACATGGTGTAGGACTTGCTATCGTAACGCCTCGTTGGATGAGATATATTCTAAATGACACAACTGTCATAAAGTTTGCGGAGTATGGCCGTAATGTTTGGGATATTAAGGAAGAGGATGCATATAAGTGTGCGAATATGGCAATTGATGCAACGGAGCAGTTCTTCAAGGACTGTGGTATTCCGATGACATTGACAGAGATAGGCATTGATGACTCGAAGATTGACCTGATGGCTGAGGATACCATTAAATATAACAATATGGCAGGTGCCTATGTGGCGCTAGACAAGGAAGATATTGCGAAGATTTTAAGGGCATGCTTGTAAAGAAAAGTAGGATGTGTGTATGAAGAAAGCTATGTTTGCATTTGCAAGTGAAATATTTCCGGAGGACATCAAACGAATTCGAAAAAAAATGTCTTTGACACAGGCGGCATTTGCTAAGATGCTTAATGTTTCTGTGAAGACAGTAGAGCGATGGGAGAATGATGGTCAGCCGGTAACAGGACCGATTGTTGCATTGCTAAAGATATTGGATGAATATCCGGAAATAAGAGAAGAGTTTGAGATTCCACCCCGATATTTTCCGATGAGGCTGTGGTATATGTATAAGAATGAGGTATGCACAGTGATAGAAGTGAACGAAAGGGAAAAGAGAGTTCATATATTTAATTATACAAGGGATAATATGAAGCGGGCATTTGGAAAGATAGAGCGTCCAACTTATGAGCAGTATGAGGAATTTTTAGAATCAAGATGTTTCCCTAGAACCAGAGACAAGATGAAGCTTGCCTTAAAAGAATTAGATTTGCCATTTTATGAACCGTTGATGATTATCGAGAAGACAGCAGGACGTATGGCAGAGGACGATTTTTGGATCAAGATTGAGAGGTAGAAGCTTATGGATAAAACATATCATGTATCAAAATCAGGAAATGACAGGAATACAGGAATGGAAGATAGCCCATTCCTGACAATACAAAGGGCCGCAGAGGTGGCAAATGCGGGCGATACTGTTATTGTTCATGAGGGTGAGTATCGTGAGTGGGTAAAGCCACGCTTTGGAGGCAGAAGCCATACGCAGAGAATCACCTATATGGCAGCGGAGGGTGAGAAGGTTACCATTAAAGGTTCTGAGCAGATTACGAACTGGGAGCAGGTAGAGGGAACGGTATGGAAGGCTGTGATTTCTAATGAATTGTTTGGAGATTATAATCCTTTTGCGATTCCGCTAACAGGAGACTGGGTGGTAGAGCCATATGATAACCCTGTACATCTGGGAGATGTATATCTCAACGGAAAATCCTTCTATGAAGCGCAGAATTTGGAAGGGGTATTACACCCGCAGAGATTGGAGATATCGCCTAATCCTACATGGCGCAGACGTGAGGAGAGACTGTTAGAACCGGAAAGAAGTGTGTATCGCTGGTATGCCGAGGTAACTGAGAACGAAACGGTGGTTTATGCAAATTTCCACGAATATAATCCGAATCAGGAGCTGGTAGAGGTCAATGTCAGAAGGTCGTGCTTTTATCCGGAGAAGACAGGGATTGATTATATTACAGTTCGAGGCTTTGAGATGGCTCATGCCGCATCTCCATGGGCACCGCCGACAGCAGACCAGCCGGGACTACTTGGACCAAACTGGAGCAAGGGTTGGATTATTGAGAATAATAGAATACACGATGCGAAATGTGTAGGTGTCAGTCTTGGTAAGGAAGCATCGACAGGCGATAATGCATATACAAAGTGGAATATTAAGCCGGGCTATCAGACGCAGATGGAAGCGGTTTTTCGTGCATATCATATTGGCTGGAGCAAGGAAACTATAGGCTCGCACATAGTTAGAAATAATATCATTCATGATTGCGGTCAGGCAGGAATTGTAGGGCATATGGGTTGTGCCTTTAGCGAGGTATATGATAATGAAATCTATGCAATAGGTAAGAAGTACGAGTTCTATGGTCATGAGCTTGGAGGCATTAAGTTCCATGCAGCTATAGATACGCAGATTCGCCATAACTATATTCATGACTGTACACTAGGCATTTGGCTTGATTGGCAGGCACAGGGAACACATGTCAGCCGTAATGTATTTACCGATAATTGCAGAGATTTGTTTATAGAGGTAACGCATGGACCTTGCCTTGTAGATAATAATATTATGTCTTCGGACTTTACAATAACCAATGCAGCGCAGGGAACAGCGTATGTACATAATCTTGTTTGTGGTTTCATGCAGCATTATGATGTATTGAATCGTGCAACACCTTATCATTATCCGCATTCAACCCAGCCTCTTGGTACAACCTGTGTCTACGGAAATGATGACCGATGGTATCAGAATATCTTTGTTGGCGGAGCAGAGGAAGAGGAGCACTATGGAACGGTTAACTATGACGGCGCACCGACTTCTCTGGATGAATATGTAGAACGAGTAAAGGCAAACGGTCATGGCGATGTGCAGCTCTTTATGAAGGAGCGTCAGCCCGTATATATCAACAGCAATGCTTATTTTAATGGTGCCAAGGCTTTTGATAGGGAAGAGGAGAAGCTGGTGACAGATGCCAATATAGATGTAAGCTTTAGTAAAGAAACCGATGGCTTGTATATGGAGATTAATCTTCCGAAGGAATTTTTCAAGCTTTCAACGGAGCTTATGACGACTGAGCTTCTTGGCGAGACCAGACTGACAGAAGAGCATTATGAGAACCCGGATGGCACACCAATTGTTGTGGATTTCGATTTGCTTGGAATTACCAGAGGCAAGAAGCCTGTAGTTGGACCGTTGGAAGGACTGAAGATAGGAAAGAATAGAATAAAGATATGGGAAAGATAATAAAAAGAATCATAATCGTGATGTTGGGCGTGGGATTCAGCTTATGCATTCTGGAATTCTTGATTTATTACGGTATAGTTCAGATGAATTATCCTTCGTCAAAAAAGTACCCGATTAGAGGTGTTGATATTTCACATTATCAAGGCGACATAGATTGGGAGATTCTTTCAGAGCAAGGTATAGACTTTGCATATATTAAGGCGACAGAAGGTTCTTCACATGAAGATAGTCAATTTCAGAAAAATTGGTCAGAGGCTTCCGATACAAATCTTAGAATAGGAGCTTACCATTTCTTTAGTTTTGAAACGAGTGGATTGACACAAGCAGAAAACTTTATTAGTAAAGTATATACTGTAGATAACATGCTACCTCCGGCAGTCGATGTAGAGCCATATGGACAGTTTGTAGAGCTTGCAAGTGACAATACAACAGTTATAGAGGATTTGCGTCTCTGGCTGCAAACAATCGAAAAGCACTATGGAATGAAACCGATTATTTATACCACTCAAGCTTATTATGATACGATTCAGAGCCATTTTGGTGAGTATGATATTTGGATTCGGAGTGTGTATACAGCGCCAAGTAAGAAGATTTCTTGGAAAATATGGCAATATTCAAATCGAATGAGATTGGATGGCTATTACGGTGATGAGAGATATATAGATATGAATGCTTTTGCAGGAACGAAAGAAGAGTTTGAAGCTTATGGAAAAAGGGGGAAATAAAATGGTATGTCCTTTTTGTAGTGCAGAGATGGAGAAAGGTGTCATTCACAGTGACAGATATGCGATGAAGTGGATTGCAGAGAAGGATGATATGGGAGGTTTTTTTGCACCTTTCATGAAAGGAAAAAAGTTAACTAATCTGGAGAAGGATTATGTGGATGCGTTTTATTGCGAGGCATGCGGTAAGATTGTTATTGATTTGAAGGTGGATGAGTCAAATAGTTAGTAGGAAACGAATAAATCATCCCGTGGACCTTACAGCTCAAAAGCATGCTTCTAGGTCCACTACCACTTTAAACAATGGACCTTATAGCTCAAAAGTATGCTGTAAGGTCCATAACTGCTTTA
>SVFJ01000180.1 GCA_015056925.1 Lachnospiraceae bacterium
ACCGGAACGAATAGCCTCTGTTAACTTATCGCATACAGCATAAGCACTCATCTCAGGCTTAAGGTCGTATGTTGCTACCTCCTTTGGAGAAGGAACAAGAACTCTGTCCTCACCAGCGTTTGGTTCCTCTACACCACCGTTAAAGAAGAATGTAACGTGAGCATACTTCTCTGTCTCAGCGATTCTGGCCTGTGTCATATTGTTAGCTGCAAGCCACTCACCAAATACATTTGTAACAGCAATCTTATGGAATGCTACTGACTTGTTAGGGATAGTTGGGTCATACTCTGAGAAGCATACGAATGTTGTCTCAGGTCTCTTTCTATCAAAGCCCTTGAACTCAGCATCATTATCACAGAAAGCTCTTGTAATCTCTCTTGCTCTGTCAGGTCTGAAGTTAAAGAATACTACAGAATCCTTATCCTTAATTGTAGCAACAGGAGCACCGTTCTCTACTACTACTGTAGGTAATACGAACTCATCTGTCTTATCATTGTCATATGACTGCTGGATAGCTGCAGGACCTGAAACTGCTGTCTCACCCTCGCCCTTTGTCATTGCGTTGTAAGCTAACTGAACTCTGTCATAATTGTTATCTCTGTCCATTGCATAGTAACGTCCCATAACAGAAGCAATCTTACCAACACCAATCTTAGCCATTTCTGCTTCTAATGCCTCTGCAAAGCCCTTACCTGATGCAGGAGGTGTATCACGTCCGTCTAAGAAGCAGTGAACAAATACCTTATCTAATCCGTTCTTCTTAGCAAGCTCTAATAAACCGTATAAATGTGTATTGTGGCTATGAACACCACCATCTGATAATAAACCGAATAAATGAAGTGCTGAATCGTTCTTCTTGCAATTCTCAACAGCCTCTAATAATGCAGGATTCTCAAAGAATGTACCATCCTGAATCTCCTTAGTGATTCTTGTAAGCTCCTGATATACAATACGGCCTGCACCCATGTTAAGGTGTCCTACCTCAGAGTTACCCATCTGTCCATCCGGAAGACCTACTGCCATTCCGCTTGCATTACCTCTTACAAATGGATATTCCTTCATTAACTTATCCATAACAGGTGTCTTAGCCTCTGCTACCGCATTATGCTCTGTCTTGTCATTCAAGCCGTAACCATCAAGAATCATCAAAACTGTGGTTTTCTTACTCATTTTCATTCTCCTCATCTTTCTTTTATAACAACGCCATGTGCATATCAAAAATATACAAATAGCGCATTGTATTCACGCAAGTTTGATTATAACTTGTTTTTGTGCAATTCGCAACATAGGAATTGGTTATTTTTTAACAAAGTCATAATATCTGAATCTCCGTTTTAAGCACCACTTCTCCTTCGATATCTTCGGACCAACTCAACTCCAAGTCCAACTGCTACAAGCAATGATACTATTTCTGATATTCTCCAACTAATCGGTGGCTCAAAGCTTATCTGATACTCTCCGCAATAATCTGCCGGCACAACAAATGAAATACACTTTGTATCTGTAATCCCATGTGATATTTCCTGTCCATTACGATATACCTTATAGTACTTATAAGCATAAATTGGTGCTGAAATAACTGCGTTTGATTTCCCCCTATTGTCAACTGAAATAAAAGCAACTCCATCTTCCTTGTAATACCTTGAAATCTTCGCCTCTCCCTCTAACACATCTACCCTTGAAGCATTTCTCACAGTCTTCGAAGCACCTTCTAATAAATACAATGTGTCTGAATTAGAATATGGCTGATAAATATTACGAGTTCTGTTACTTACTTCATCCGGATATCTGTAATAATAAAATCCCACCGAAAGTGTGATGCATAACAGCATAGCAACACAAGAATATGTATAAAGCTTTTTATTCTCGAGCGATATCCTTTCTAAGGCAATCACTACTGCAAATGTTAAAACAACCGATACAATACAAAGAAATCTCCACGAAAACTGAATCGTTCCTATCTGGTAACCCAGCCCTTCTACATCCAGATGCTTCTGAATTCTACTCCATGGGAAATATTTACTTACAAAAAACAAATTCAAAAAAGCAAAAGAAGTAAACATGCGAAGCTGCCAACTACTTTCTTCATTATTCTTACAATACTTAGCAAGGCAATATACCACAATTACAATCGCAAGCACCATCGAAATTCCTACCGTTAAATAATTAGCACCTTCAGTACCCGGTGAAAACATTCGAAACAGATAGATTAGTTCCTGCGTATTGTTTTCAAGTAACCTCAAGTCATCCTCCTGAACCATTGTTTTCTGGCTCGTGACATAATCAACAAAAGGAACGACAAACCATGCTGTTAATCCAATGCACAACACTACCGCTTTCACAAATGCAAATAATTTGTCTTTTTTTAATGTCTTTTTCATTAAGACAATACACAGCAATGCCAGATTAATTACCAGCATTTCCGCAGTCACCACATGGCTTAGAATTACCCCTGCCATGCCAACACTTAACGGAATCCAATCCTTAAACCTTGGCTTTTCCTTTGTATATATTAAATAAATACCTACTACAATCAGTGGCAAAAAAGCCATTGCCGTATATTCGCCCGCTGCCGCACGAGTATTTAAGTTAATTATTCTATACATACATAATGTATATACTGCACTGCCTAGCAATCTAAGATTTACATTCTTTGTTACTATTGCTAATGTAAAATACGTCACCAACGCCGTTACCATATTAACCGAAATCACATAAATCTGATAACACACTCTCAGTGGAACTTCACATAAGTATAAGAGCGCAGACGGGTACAAAAAAATATCTCCATAATATATAGAATTAGGATATCCATATCCATTGTTCA
>SVFJ01000053.1 GCA_015056925.1 Lachnospiraceae bacterium
GATACCTTCTGGAGTGACTGGCCAAAAACCTTGGCGATACTTATCAACACACTCCACCTTAAATTCAAAAGAATAACGCATAAAAATACCCTCCTTACTGGGTGTCCAGTAAAGAGGGTACATATCAATGTAGAGTTGGGGGATTTTTTAGGCATTCCATCCTTACACCTCAATCACATAACTTGCCTCAAAACACTCCTTCGCCTTCAGTGTATTGCCCCACTCTCTCTCGGACAAATCTCCTACAAATCCCTTCTTATCTGCTCTTCCATACCAAGGCTCAATGCAGATAAATGGTGCGTTCTTCTTCGTAGGAGACCAAATACCCACAAGCGGCATATCAAACTTCACCGTCAGATATGGTGTCTTATCCGGCAAACATAACGCAACCTCATGCACCTGTCCATCCTCCATAACAAGGGCATCACCGTCAAATAAATCCTCTGCAATTTTCAAATATCCGTCAGTTAAAGGATATTCTCTGATATCATCTGTCATCAGCGCACCTTCAAACGAATCGCTCTGTAAGGTTTTATCCGTATCAAAATGAATATAATAATCTGTCTGTTTTGTATTCTCCAAAATCGGACACATAAATGCGGGATGACCTCCGATAGAGAAATACATCGTCTCTGTACTCGGATTGAATACCTTCCATAACACATGTACTGCCTTTTCTTCCAGCTTATATCCAAGACTCAACACAAAATCAAACGGATACTTCGCCAAAGTCTCTTCATTTGATTTTAACTCGAACCACAAGGTATCCTTGCTCTGTTCCACAAGAGTAAACTCCATATCTCTTGCAAATCCATGCTGTCCCATCGGATACGCCTTACCCTGCCGGCGATATACACCCTCACTCACACTACCTACAAACGGGAACAATACAGGTGATGTTCTGCCCCAATACTGCTTATCACCACACCACATATACTCTCTAGCGTCAGACTTTCTCTGTAAAGACTTAATCTCCGCACCAAAAGACTCTACCTCTAACTTAATCCACTCATTTTCTAATACAAATCTACTCATATTTAATTCTCCTTTCTAAGCACCCTTCTTGCTGTTATCACAAACAGAACCGCTGTCGTCAACACGGAAATAATATCCGCTGTCGGCTCAGCAATATAGATTCCCTGTACGCCCCAAAACTTCGGAAACAAAATTGCCAGCGGAATTAATAAAATTACCTTTCTAAGCAAGGCAATAAACAATGAAACCTTTGCCTGTCCCAAAGCCATAAAGGTGGTCTGACAGCCCATCTGAACACCAAATATCATAATTCCAAGGAAATAAATCGGCATATACTGACAGGTGAGTGCCACAAGCTCTGCATTGTTAGAGAAAAGCCTTGCAAAAATCTCAGGCTTTAACACTGCCATTCCTCCCATAAGCAATGTTCCCGTAAGACAAACCGTTACCATTCTTACAAATACTGCCTTTACTCTGGCAAAGTTCCCTGCGCCGTAATTATAGCTCATAATCGGTTGAACGCCTTGCGCTACACCCTGTACCGGCACAACAATCAGCTGCATCACGCTACTCATAATGGACATCGTTCCCACATACAAATCTCCGCCGTAATTCTGCAGACCTGTATTTAAGGTAATCATTACAAGACTCTCCGTACTCTGCATAATAAACGGTGAAACACCAAGTGCCGCAATCTTTCCTATAATCGCTTTGTCTAAACCAATATATTCCCTTCGGATACGCATCACGCTCTTCTTAGATAACAGAAAACGAACTACCCACATCGCACTTAATGCCTGCGAAAGAATTGTTGCCACTGCTGCTCCCTTCACACCCATACCGAATCCAAAGATAAATATAGGGTCAAAAATCATATTCGCTATCGCACCAATCAACACGGAAAGCATCGCCACCTTGGCATTTCCCTGACCGCTGATATAGGTATTCAACCCCAAGGAGAGCTGTACAAACACTGTTCCAAGCAGATAAATCGAAATATAATCCTCTGCATATGTAATCGTATTCGCACTTGCTCCAAAAGCATATAAAATCGGCGTCTTAAACACAGAAAAGAACAGCATCAATATAACCGAACATATCAATAGCATTGTAAAACTGCTTCCTAATATTCTCTCTGCCTCTTCCTTATTCTTCTTACCAAGCTGTATGGATGCCAGTGGTGCTCCACCCATTCCTGCAAAGGCACTAAAGGCTGAAATTATCATCAAAATCGGTGCAGTGATACCAACTCCCGTTAACGCCAACTCTCCATATCCCTCTATATGACCAATATAAATTCTGTCTACAATGTTATATAATACATTAATAATCTGTGCTGCCACTGCCGGTAATGCCATGCTAAGCATCAGCTTCCCAAGGGGCGCATTTCCCAAACGTTCTTCTCTTGATATTTCTTTTTCCATCTCTTAATCTCCTGCCTGTTTCTTCTATCTCAAAGGCTCATTCAGCCTCTTCTTCACGGCTCGCCAATCAGGACAGAACCTATCCATATATGCCTTAAACTCCGGCCCATGATTTGGTACATATAAATGAGTCAGCTCATGCAATATCACATATTCCAGACATTCCTTTGGCTTCTTTGCAAGCTGCACATTTAACCAAATACGTCCATCCGTCACATTACAGGTTCCCCATTTTGTCTTCATATTCTTAACACGCCACTCCTGAGGACCTCTTCCTGTTATTTCAACACATTGCTCGCACATAGTACGCATTGCTGTCTTTAGTTGCTCCTTGTACCATTTTTCAAGCAATGCCTCCCGCTCCTCAATGGTCGAATGCGCCTTCACCTGCATCATCAGCTTGTCCTCACGAAGCCATACACGATTAGGTGCTCCTGTCATGACCCACAACTCATAACGCTGTCCCCACAGGTAATGCAGTTCTCCCGTCTCATATCGGTATTCTACCGGCTTAGGTATATTCTTATACTTTGCCTGTGCTGTGCGAATCCACTCCGTCTTAGCTGATACAAAACGATAAATCTCCGCCTCAGACATTCTCTTTGGCGCAATCACACGTACCTCTCCATCCGGCGGTAACACCTTAAGGTACATATTCTTGATTTTCTTATATTCGATTTCTATATGAATATCTTCTACTTCTATAACACTACCCATTTCCAAATCACACCACTTTATGTTAATCCTATATTACTCTAGCACAAATTAGAACAAAGGTAAATCTTAACTAAGCTAAAAATCGCGCCCCTCTCGGAGCGCGACCTTTCACTAATTCTTTGTTAAGTTAATGACAGAAACTGAATTTGCAGGAAGCTCTGCCTCAATAATACCGTTCTCCACAAAAAGAGTTCTCATCTGCGGCTTCACAAGCTCACCTTCCTTGGTATTGATATTAGAAGTATGTACAAGCTCTTCCTCTCCTGTCAATACTATCCACTCTGCATCCTTGGCAACACTCATCTCTTCCAGCTTAATTGCCACCTTCTTTGCGAAAGAGTCAGCATTTACAAGCTTCATATATACCTTCTTATCATCTGCAGTCACTGCATGATAAACATCTCTGTTATAGGCTTCAAGCTTGCACTCAAGAAGTCCCTTCTGCTCTGTAGTGCCAGACTCCTGATAGTAGCAGGCAATATGCCTACCATCCTCACAACCATAATCAACGGTTACAGTATAGGTCTTGCCCGCAAGCACTTCCTCATCATAGCATGCACGAAGATTTCCTGCATAGACACTTGATGAATAATCACCCATCGTATAGGCTTCCTTACCATCCTTGTATACCTTCAATCCTGTGCCACGCTTATCATCACCCACACAGTACTCTAAGAGATTCTGTCCATTAAGACCTGCTCCAACATAGATTGTCGCTGCCAAATCCAGCTTCTCTACCTCTACTTCAACCTTATAATCATGCCAATCAGCCTCATTGATATAAAATCCTTCCATACCTGCCCAGCTAAATGGCTTCAACATATCTGAAACTGTTGCAAAATCATGCTTAAATAAGATATTCCTTGTCTTATTTCCTGCAACTACAAGCTGCTTCCAATTTACCTTACCGCTTGCTGCAATTAAGATACCACCCTGTGGTCTAAGCTGCTTTTTCTCGCCTGCCACATAGGTCTCATAGCTTGTTTCAAGAAGCTTCTTACCAATATACTTCGCAAACAACTGCTGTACATAGTAGTTTGGTGTACGCCATACTGTCTCATTATCAAACCAGATAGCATCCGGTGTCCAACGATACTGTCCGTCATTTACAACCTTATTAAACAAAGGTGCTGTTGCCGCAAGACGAACCACATCGGAGTTCTTCTCAAAGCCTGTCATCACAGCAGCCTCTGCTACTGCTCCTGCCAATGTATTCTTATCACTAGATGCATACTCACCTACAAATACCTTTGAGGTCTGTGTGTCATCCAGCTTACCATTCTGATATGAACGATAATAATAGTTATATCTGTCAACATTCTCCAAGAGATACTCATTAGAACGATAATAATGCTCATCTACGATGGTATCCATATAGTTCTTGCTATGCTCGTACCATGTAACCTCTTCCTCAAAGCTCTGCTCACCATCTGTAAAGCGAATCTTATCGCCGCCCTTCATGTAGCCTGCAAGGAACTTCCATCCATTCTGGTAAGCATCATCATCCGCCTGTGCACCTGCTGTAGAAATGATATGTAACTCGTAACCAGGATAATTCTTCTCCATATGGCAGTCAATTGCATACTTGAATGCTTCAAAGTTTGCAAAGAACTCTGTACCCCAGTTCTCATTACCTACGCCAAGATAGTGTAAGCCAAATGGTGCCTCATGTCCCATCTCCTTACGAAGTGCAGCCCACTTATTATGTTCAAAATCAGTACTGATTGCAAAATCAATCAAATCTGTAAAGTTCTCAATATACTTCTTCTGCAATTTACCGCCTGCAGGATTTGCATAGTCAGAACGTGCCTGGCAAAGCACACCACAAGCCATAACAGGTAAAGGCTCCGCATTTAAGTCCTCAGCCAGCTGGAAATACTCCATATAGCCTAAGCCCATGGTCATTACATAGCCCCATACATTGAAATTCTCCTTACGAACCTCAACCGCGCCCACAGACTCCTTCCAGTCATATACATTTTCCCAAATATAAGAACCCTCTGAAATACAGCCTCCCGGGAAACGAAGGAAGGTTGGATGCATGTCCACAAGTGTCTCCACCAAGTCCTTGCGCAAACGATAATTGCTATTTCCAACAAAGTTAGCATGTGCAGTCTGAGAGGAAGCCTCCTCTGAAGCCCCCCATACATCACCCGGCATCATAGAAAGCATATCTACTGCCATATCAGCATCAAATGTTATCTTTAACTGTCCCATTACAGACTCATCTGCTGTCATAGGCTCTGCAAAATACTTCTTCCACTCATTAGAAGCATCTACATCAATCGACACCACATTGCTGACACTATTGCCATTTGCATCAGCAAGACTAACACTTATCTTACCTGCTGTCGCAGACTTTGCCCATATAGTGAAGAAATAGCTATTTCCCTTTTTCAGATTCATCGCCATCTGGTGTGTGTTATCGCAGAAGCCTCTGTTATAAAGCACTGTACCTGCAGGTACTTCAATATAATAGGCATTGGTATCTGCCTCAGTAAGCTTAAAGTACTCATTCAAGCCACCCTGATTCTTCACAGTTACCTTATCCGTATCTCCAAACCAGAAATGTAACGGATTATGCTTTCTGCCTGTAGACTTGCCGTCCTCACCGCTTCTAAAATCATAGGTATCAAACCAGAAGTCCTCGAAAGAACGGTTCTGAATCATCTCTGCGTAAATACCGCCATCTGCCGCATTATTAATATCCTCATAGAATAAACCATATAAGGTTTCACTAATATCAAGAACTTCTTCCTTACCATGAACAGTCAATTCATATGGTGCAACAGAATTTGGGAGTACAGTTGCTTCAAAGCTCTTTGTTGCAGTTAATGCTCCACAAGAAAGCTCTGCCGTAATCTGAACACCCTCCGCCTGCGCAGTCGCTGTTACCTTCCCATCGGCAGAAAGCACCTGTGGCTTATCACAGCTCCATTCCACGCTAACCTTACCATTTACAAGACTCTTTGGAAGCTTAATATCCTCCGTAATAATCTTCTTAGGTGTCGGAAGATACTTATCCTTTGCAAGAGCAATAATCTGCTCATCTGACAAGGAACCACACATAAGCTGAATAATCTCTTCGTCAGCTAAGGCACTCTCATATACTCTAAAGTCCGAAATCGCTCCACAGAAATCAGCATCCGCACCAAACTGCGAATGTCCGATAAAATTCCTGCTATAATTGCTCACATCCTCAAAGGTAGCAAACCACTCTCTCAGCTTCTTATAAGTACCGCTTGAGGTCTGACTGATAAAGCCGTCTGAGGCAAGCTCACCATTAATATAAACTCTTGGACCTGCACTGCTAAGTGCTCCGCCCTCTGTACCTGTTACTGTCATGGCGATATGCGTCCACTCATTCAGCGGAATTGCCTTTCCCGCATCTGCTGCCAAGTCTGCTCCGCTAAAGCACACACCACGCATAAATCTTGTCAGGAACATATAAGGACCTGTCATGCCTTTACCAAAGTCAAAGATTCGCTCCCATACATTAGCAGCCTTTGCACCGCACACCCAGGCAGATACTGTAAGACCTGTATTGTCTCCTACATTCTTTAATAAATCCGCAGGCAACTCCATATAAGAAGCGCCATACTCTCCACCTTCAAATACTGCTGCCTTTCTGCCACATACTTCCTTAACAGTTGGCTTTCTGCTACCACATGCTACAGCATGGTTCTCCTTACCTGAACTGTCTTTTCCTACATTTTCCTGATTATCAAATGCATACCAGGCGATTAATTTCTCGTTCATCATCATCTCATCCTTTTTATTAAAACGCTATAATTACTGCATCTTATTTTATTTTAGTCTTTACTATATTATTTTATTTATTATTTAATTATTGTCAATATGTTTCCATAAAAAAAAGAGAGAACTTATGCCCAAAATAAGTTCTCTCAAAAATACAAAATGTTTTGTTCTGTTTAATTCATCTCTAAAATTAATGTCCCACCTGATACAGAGAGTAAAAATATCCCTGCTTTTCCATCAGCTTTTCAAAACTTCCACACTCTATCATTCTTCCATCCTTCATGGCAAGAATCGTATCATATTGTGTCAAAAGCCTCTCATTCAGTTTATGTGATACTACAATTCTTGTATAATCCTTTAAGCCAAGCAAAGCCTCCTCCACCTGAAAAGATGTCTGCGCATCCAAAGACGCAGTTACCTCATCCATTAAGAGAACCGGTGTCTCCCTAAGCAATCCCCTGGCTATCGCTACTCGCTGACATTCACCGCCGGACAAACGATTACCACCCTCTCCACAAGTAAAATCCTTTTCCTTCTTCTCTATTACTTCCTGCAAGCCGGCAAGGCGCATAGCCTCAGTTACCTTATCCTCAGGAAACGCTTTAAACATGCAGATATTCTCTATAATACTGCTGTCAAATACAAAGTTCTTTTGACTAATATAGGTTACTTCATTACTAATATCCGTAAAATCCAAATCCTGTAACTCATTTCCGCCTAATGTAATCTGTCCCTCATAGCCTGCAATCTGCCCTGCCAAAATCTTCAACAAGGTAGACTTACCACTTCCCGATGCACCTACTATGGCATAGCTTTTCTTTGGTTCAAAGCTCACATTTACCTTATCTAATATCTGCTTGTTATCATCATAAGAAAAGTCTACATCCTTTACTTCAATCCAATAATCCTTATATACCACTTCTTCTTTCATCTCTTCACCCGACTGTTCTATCAGCTCTGTATGCAATTTCATTATTTGACGTGCCGCCATAATATTTGCAATATCCGCAGGAATCGTCTGCGCCGGATTCATTACACTATTCATTAACTGGATAAATGCCACCAATACACCTACCGTAAGTTCCCCCTGCATGACCATCCATGCACCAAACACCATGATTACTACCTGTGACCCCGTAACCAACGCAATTGCCACAATCTGTACCAAGACTTCTGTTTTTCTTCGCTTACACTTTATCTGTTCCGTATCCTGATTCTGTTTTTCAAAGAGCTTCATGATTTCCCTTTCTGCCTGAAAGCTCTTAATCACCGCAAAGCCTGAAAACATTTCACTAAGCATAGCCGTCAGTCTGCCATTTGCTTTACTAACCTTCTCCTGTAATGGTTCTAAATCTTTCCCTGCATAAGAAGCAACCAACATCGTTACCACACACATTCCCATAGTGATTCCAAACATTCTCAAATCATAGAACAACATAATTCCTATGGATGTAAAAAAGGTGATTGTACCTGTCGCTAATGAATATATTCTTCCCAAGTAGTTTTCCTCTATGGTCTGAATATCATTGGTTAGATTCGATACATACTTTCCCGTCATCTCCTCATCAAAGCTACTGATTTTCTTTTCTAAAATGCCACCAAAAAGGCGTTCCTTATAGTTTACCAAAGCCTTTTCCATAAAATCATTCTTTGTGCTACGCACCAGTAAACTTGCCCCAAAGAATACAATCAAATAGGATATGATAAGGCCAATACTCCACATCAGCTCTTTCGCCGTACCATATGCAGCCACATCCATAATAATCTGCAAGCCAACTCCTACACCTGCCATCATAATTGCTTCTATTATCGTAGCAATCATAGATACGGTCAGCTTCCCTTTGTTTCCCTTACTAAAATAAGTAAAATATTTTTCCTTTTTCTTCATGTAAAAAACCTCCTGTACAATTCTTCATTGACTTGCACGATATCGTTCCTACGAAAAACACCATCGCGCACCGCTTTAAATTCATTGTACAGAAGGCCTTTGGTTGTATTCAAACAACTATATATCCATCGATTCAATTAGGGTTCTAATTTATCAAATATCGGTTTCTCCCGAATTGCCAGAGAAACGAACTGTGCCACATTCTTTACCCCAAGCTCTCTTGCAAAGCACAAAAGGGGAAGCATCGTTGCTTCCTTATGTAAAAAATATGCCTTAAACTCTCCGTCAGGGGTTTCCACCTCACTACAATGTGCAAAATCCATTTCACAAAATCGTTCCATAATCTGCTCCACCTTCTCCTGAGGGACACCAACACTTTCCGATATCAGTTGTGCCGAAACCTGCTTATATCGTACTCTCTGATACATAAAAATAATCATTTTCAAAGTATCCTCGTCAGCCAATAATTCAAAAGTCTCCGATAACGCCTTAATATCTTCTATCAAAAACTGATAACCGCCTTCCGGCTCAGGCATCATAAAGTAATATCTGCCATTTTTCGATAATCTAGCTCTGATTATGCCCTCATCCAATAAAAGCGTAGAATAGAATTCATGTCCCATTTCATCATCTACTTTTTCAATCATCTCTGAAGCAGCTTTATTCTTGAAAGAATTCATACCAATTAGGCCTATTGTCACCGCATAGCACAAAGCCATCGCTCGTTCAAACTTTTTATCCTTATCTAATAATGACACTTCTTCAATAATCAAATCTTCCAAACGGCTCTCTTCATCACTCCTTATCCCAAATAATGTATCAATAGATACACCCAGCACTCTTGCTATATCAGGCAAAAGCTCCGCATCCGGTGTGCCTCCTCGCTCCCACTTAGAAACTGCCTGTGTGGTTACTCCCACAAGACTTCCCAGTTCCTCCTGTGTGATTCCCTTTAATGTACGATATTCCTTAATCTTTTTTCCTAATATACTCTCCATGTTTCCACCTCAAATTCAAACTATGGTTTAATTTTAAACGGAGTTCTCCTGTTTTCAATCAAAACAGAAGACATAAAATAAAACAGTAGTTGATTTTTTCTTAAATTCAACCACTGCTTTATTTGTATATTACCCTTCAGCCCTAATATTTCTTTATCTCTCTTGTACGTTTACCTATCCTCTACTGAACACTTACCTGTACATTCTGAATAGATACCGACTGCTCAAATGGCTTGGATGCCACAAATCCCCAATATGCCTGTCCTTGTGGCCATAGCTTTTGATTATAGGTCTCTGCTGTAATCACATATTGATTACCCGTATGACTTACAAGCTTTGCACACCACAAATCTGTAATCTCACCATCAAACGTAAAGGAAACTGTCCATCCTGCAAGCTCTGCTTCGCCAAGATTCGTGACAATACCATTTGCTACCATACCACTATTCCATTCTCCCATTACCTGAATATCTACTCCAGCATAGCCATTAACCGTACTACCACCAGTACTTGGTGTCTGTGGCACACTTGGTTGCGGTTGCTCAGATGGTTGTTGCACTTCCGGCTGTGGTGGTACTTCAGGCTGTGGCTGTTCGTCAGGTTGCGGCTGTACCTCGGGCATGATAGGTGTCTGCCCCTCCGGCATCACAGGCTCTTGTACTACACCGCTCTGCCCTACATCCCCTTCTGCAAATGCACGGCTGGTATTCACAAGCCAGATTCCATTCTGCGTCAAATCCTGTGAAGTCCACTTCCCAAGCTTATTACTTGAAGAGGAAATCAAAGATGCCGACTCCGCCTTATTACACAAGCTCCAGCAGGCATAACTGATATTATCCCTTGCAAACAACCTCATCCAGTCATCTGCATTCGCAAAGTCATATCTACCGTTTCCCGATGCATCACAACAGCTAAACTCCGTTGCAAACACGGGCGTTCCACTGTCTATCGCTTTCCTATAATAATTCTTGATATTATCATAATGGGTCGCCGCATAGAAGTGTATGCTGTACATGATATTTTCAAAGCCGTCATCCTTCAAAGGCTTTGCCGCTACTTCATCAATTCTTTGCGACCAGTCATTTGTTCCGCAAATAATAATACTGTTGTTACCACAGTCACGAATTACCTGCGATACTTCCTTACAATAGGTATACAAATCCCTGTTACCGCCATTATACCAAGGTGTTCCCGTCGGCTCATTGCAGATTTCAAAGATTACATTCTTATAATCCTTATAAAGTGTGGCATACTTTTGGAAGAAGGTCTTTGCCGCCTCCTTATCATCATTCGGATTATAAGAAAGCACATGCCAGTCAATAATGACATACATACCTAGCTTGGTCGCCGCCTGCACACCCTCCTGAAGCTTCTTATCCATCAACTCCTGATTGCCATGCAGATAGCCTCCCTCTCTTGGATAAAGGGCAAGTCTTATGGTATTCAGTCCCCATTCATCTCTAAGACTTTGAAATGCATCTTCATTCACATACTGAGGAAACCATTGCACGCCATGAGTACTAGCTGCCCTAAGCTGTACAGGCTGTCCCATCTCGTCTACAATCGTCGGTGCCGTGTAAGCTCCCACCTTCTGCACCGATAAAGCCCCATGCTGACCTACGGGAGTGTCTGCATAGGCTAGGTCCTTTACTTCGCCACTTACCTGATAGTGCAAAGCTGATGAATCCGCCGCATATACACTACTCATCAAAGCATTTATACTGCAAAGAGCGATTACCAGCCCTGTTACTAATAATCTTTTCCAACATCGCTTTAATCTATGTACCATTGTTATCCCACCTTTCGCTACCCCACAAATTCCTTATGGCCATTCGGCCGATATAATGTCTGACAACATTATTATGATATCCTTCGGATATCATAAGCTCCGCAGGATGGCCATTCGGCCAGTATAATGTCTGACAACATTATACTATATCTTTTGTATATAGGCAATTTGCCTTCTATTTGTCGCTACTTTTTTGTCCATTTTTGCCTTTGAATTTTCAAAATCCTAAATGATAAAATATTGCTATCGCAAAACAAAATTGCAAATCAAAGAAAGAGGTATGACTTATGAAGCGAGTGAAGGCAGCATGTATTACACAAACATTACATTTTCTATTGACAAAACTCTACAGTCTTTCCTTCCAGTATCATATTGGTTGTTCTTACTGCACACATCTTACCACACATAGAACAGGTATGACGGTCTGATGGCGGCGTACTCTCAAAGTATCTTTTGGGTTTCTCTTCATCTATGGCAAGCTTGAACATTTCTTCCCAATCAACCTTATGACGCGCATTAGCCATTGCATTATCACGCTCTCTGGCACAAGGAACACCTTTTGCAATATCCGCCGCATGGGCTGCAATTCTACTTGCAATAATCCCTTCCTTTACATCATCCATATCAGGAAGACGCAAATGCTCTGCCGGTGTCACATAGCACAGAAAATCTGCTCCGTTTGCTGCCGCTATCGCACCTCCTATCGCAGAAGTAATGTGGTCATAGCCCGGTGCAATATCTGTTACAATGGGACCTAATACATAGAACGGTGCGTTATGGCAAAGGCGCTTTTGCAGCTTCATATTCGCTTCAATTTCATTCATTGCCATATGTCCGGGTCCTTCTACCATAACCTGTACATCCTTTTCCCATGCTCTCTTCGTCAATGCACCAAGCTCTATCAGCTCACTAATCTGTCCTGCATCTGTACTGTCATCAATACATCCGGGGCGCAGGGCATCCCCAAGACTGATTGTAACATCGTATTCACGTAAAATCTCCAGCACCTCATCATAATGCTCATAGAATGGATTCTCATTTCCTGTCATCATCATCCATGCAAACAAAAGTGAACCACCTCTGGATACAATGTTCATCTTGCGCTTATCACGCATAAAGGCTTCTACAGTACGGCGATTGATTCCTGCATGAATGGTCATAAAATCTACGCCCTCTTCGGCATGTGCGCGTACCACTTTCAGGAAATCCTCTGCTGTAATTTCCAACAAATCCTTTTCCAAATAGCCGATTGCATCATACATCGGCACCGTTCCTATCATCGCAGGAGATTTTTCAATCAACTCCTTACGAAAAACATTGGTCTTTCCATAGTTACTCAAATCCATAATTGCCTCTGCACCATATTTTAATGCAACAGCAACCTTCTGCATCTCCATTTCATAATCATTGCAATCTCCCGATATCCCAAGATTCACATTAATTTTGGTTCGAAGTCCCATACCAATGCCCTCTGCAGAAATAGACTTGTGATTCACATTACATGGAATTGCTACAACTCCCTCTGCTACCATTTCACGCAGCTTCTCCGGCTCCATGTATTCTTTCTTTGCTACAAGCTGCATCTCAGGTGTAATAATCCCTTTCTTTGCAGCCTCCATCTGTGTCATATATTCTCTCATCTTATTTCTCCTTACTCATCTCAAAATCAGCAAATCGGCAATTTAAATCAAAGCCATGGTTCATAGGACCACTTCCCTGTCCCAAATCCAGCATACTGCTAAGTGCACCCGAGACATACTCCTTAGCTCTTTGCACAGAATCTATAAGTTCAAAGCCCTTGGCAAGATTAGACGCAATGGCACTCGATAAGGTACACCCTGTTCCATGAGTATTTGGATTATTGATACGTCTTCCTTCAAACCACTGATATGTGTTGTTACTATACAGCAAATCATTTGCATCATTAATGCTGTGCCCCCCTTTGCAAAGCACTGCACAGCCATAGGTATCTCCAATCTTCTTTGTGGCTGTAAGCATATCCGCTTTTCCATGTATTTCCATATTGGCAAGCTTCTCTGCCTCCGGTATATTCGGTGTAATCACTGTGGCAAGCGGTAACAGTTCTGTTTTCAGGACATCTATTGCATCCTCACTAATCAAACGTGCACCACTGGTTGCTATCATAACAGGGTCTACTATAATATTACCTGCCTTATGATATTTGAGTCTTTCTGCAATGCAATCAATCAGCTCAGCAGACGAAACCATTCCTATTTTTACTGCATCAGGTCGAATATCCTCAAACACTGCGTCTATCTGTTGCGCCAGAAATGCAGGTGTAACCTCCATAATGCCTCTAACACCTGTGGTATTCTGTGCAGTCAGAGCAGTAATGGCACTCATAGCATACACTCCATTTGTCGTCATTGTTTTTATATCTGCCTGAATCCCTGCCCCTCCGCCGGAATCACTTCCTGCGATTGTAAGTGCTGTTTTCATGCTCTTAGCATTTACAATATACTCTGCCTGTGTCTTTAGTCTTGCTGTCGTTTCCTGAATATTCTCTGCTGCAAAAATAGCAGATACCAAAGCAACACCATCCATTCCACCACCTATGATTTCCTGCATGTTTTCATAAGTAATTCCACCAATCGCTACAGCAGGTATATCTACCGCCTGACAAATATCCTTTAACTGACTCTTGGTAATGCGAATCGCATTTTTCTTTGTAGGTGATGGAAATACCGCGCCGACACCAAGGTAATCTGCCCCTGCCGCTTCGGCACATTTTGCCTGTTCTATCGTCTTAGCAGTTGCACCAATGATAAAATCCGCCCCTACGTTTTTGCGTACCTTATCTACAGGAACATCCTCTATTCCAAGATGCACTCCATCCGCTCCGCTTTTTAACGCTACCTCTACATTATCATTAATGATAAGCGGCACCTGATAGCTATGACATAGCTCCTTTATCGTCTTCGCTTCCTCGATAAAGGTCTGTACATCCAGATTCTTTTCTCTTAGCTGAACCATTGTGACACCACCCTTTAAGGCATCCTCTATCTGCTCATATAATGTCTGTCTGCCTACCCACGCACGGTCTGTCACGGCATAGAGTAACAGCATCTCTTTGTTGAATTTCATTTTATGTATTTACCTTTCCATATTTTACAGGCTTTCTTATACCTTCTAGACATTTCAATTATCTGAACCTTCTTAGCCTGTCTGTCTTATTCATATCAACCAGATATTCCTCTGGCTCCTCACAGGTCATAAGTCCGCTCATGACACAAGCCCCCGCCGCACCTATGGCTCGTATACTTTGGATATTTTCAGGCATAATACCACCAATTCCATAGACAGGTATATCCACACTCTCACATATCTCCTGCAAAAATGCCGTTCCTCGACCGGGTAAGCCCTTTTTACAATCCGTAGCAAAGATATGACCTGCCACGATATAGGTACAGCCTGCATCCTTCGCCTTCACAGCCTCCTCTGGGGAATGGCAGGATGCTCCAATTATCTGAAAATGCTTTTTTTCTTCATTACTTATACCTAGTAGCCGGTTTATTGGCAAATGTATTGCTTCTGCCTGTAGTTCCAATGCCACTTCCGCAAAGCTATGCAATATGCAAGGCACGTTATATTTTTGGCATATAGGCATGACCACTTGTGCTAGAGCCTTATATTCCTCCCTTGTTAAATCCTTTTCCCGCAGTATAATTCCTCTCGGCTTTGCCTTTGCAATACGCTCAATTCGAGTTAAGAAATCTTCCTTACACAGTTTACGATTCGTAACACAAAAAACATCACTTGCGACACCCGTGTCATTTTCATTACAAATCTCATTACACATATAAATAATCGTTCAAAACCGGTTGCAGGCCTTCAGATGCAATATCCTGATACATCACTTCCAGACTACGGTCATCATCTATCTCAAACTGCTCATCTCCCTGCACACTGTCTGACTCCTTTCCGCTATACTTACTCTCATGGTCGCCAATTCCTGTAGATACCCCTGCAGACACCTTGGTTGCCGCAATCTTCACGATACCATTACGAAACTGTGCACTTTCTCTTGACGAAACCGTAATCCCCACAAACGGAAGAAAGATTCGATATGCGCAAATAATCTGACATAGCTGTTTTTCATGAACATCCAAAGGATTGATTTTTTCATTGTTAATAATCGGGCGAAGTCTCGGGCATGACAATGACATCTCCGCATGCGGATATTTTCTTTGCAAGTAATACACATGCAAGGCACTTGCCAGAGCATCCTTTCTAAAGTCCGATAATCCAAGCAGTGCAGAAAACGCAACACCTCGCATACCGCCTCTAAGTGCCCTCTCCTGTGCATCAAAGCGATACGGCCACACACGCTTATGTCCTAATAAATGTAATTCTTCATATTTCTCTGTATCATAGGTTTCCTGAAAGACTGTGACATAGTCAGCTCCGCATTCATGCAAATAACGATACTCCTCTATATTCACAGGGTAAATCTCAAGCCCTACCATTCGGAAATATTTTCTTGCCAGCTTACATGCTTCTCCTATGTAATGCACATCACTTTGCGCCCTGCTCTCCCCTGTCAGAATAAGGATTTCCTCCATTCCACTCCGCGCAATTACCTGCATTTCATGCTCTATCTGCTCTAAAGACAGCTTCATCCGATTGATATGGTTATAACAGTTAAAGCCGCAATACACGCAGTAATTTTCACAATAGTTTGCAATATAAAGCGGAGTAAATAGATACACTGTATTTCCAAAGTGTTTACTCGTTTCCAACCTTGCTCTTTGCGCCATTTCCTCTATGAAAGGCTCTGCCGCAGGAGATAATAGTGCCTTAAAATCCTCTATGGAACAATTCTCATGCTCCAGTGCCGCTTTGACATCTGTGGCCGTATATTTGTGATAATCATATGCCTGCATCTGTGCCATCACATTCTTGCAAACATCGGATTCTATTCGCTCCATTCCTTCCACATATTCCATATGATTGGTTCGAGATGCTCTGTCATTTTCCAAGCGATGCTTTCTTTCAATGGCTTCCTGCGAAAGATGCTTGGAATCTATAAAAAAATGATTTTCCATGTTCAATCTTCCTCTTTCTATCCTCTGTTCTTGGGATTAATGCCGATTAATTAATCTCTCAAAAATCCCGTCAACGGGTCCGATGCCGACGCACCTCTTGTCAGCACTCTTCCAATTCCTGATAGGTATGCCTTACGTCCAGCCTCAATTGCCTGTTTGAAGGCTGCTGCCATCATCGGCAAGTCCCCTGCTGTTGCGAGGGCTGTATTTGCCATAATTGCCGCCGCTCCCATTTCCATCGCCTCACACGCCTGCGATGGCCTACCGATTCCTGCATCCACAATAATCGGCAAATCTATCTCGTCCACCAGAATCTGAATAAACTCCTTTGTCGCAAGCCCCTTATTAGAGCCAATAGGAGATGCCAATGGCATAACAGCCGCTGCCCCTGCATTTACCAAGTCCCTTGCCACATATAAGTCCGGATACATATATGGCATTACCACAAAACCTTCCTTTGCCAGAATCTCTGTTGCTTTTATTGTTTCCTGATTATCTGGCAACAGATATTTAGAATCTCTCATAATCTCAATCTTCACAAAGTTACCACAGCCAAGTTCTCTAGCTAAACGCGCAATCCTTACTGCCTCCTCTGCATTTCTTGCACCTGAAGTATTCGGTAGCAAGGTAATACCCTCTGGAATATAATCCAAGATATTCTCCTGTTCCTTTGTATTCGCGCGGCGAACCGCAAGCGTTATTATCTCCGCTCCTGCATCCCTTACCGCTGCCTCAATCAATTTCAGAGAATACTTCCCTGAACCTAAAATAAATCTGGACTGAAATTCATGCCCGCCAATGATTAATTTGTCGTCTTGCATTCCATTTACCTAACCTTTCTTAATTACTGAGTTTACACTTCACACTCTCCTGCCAGTATCCGAAGCACCATATGCGCCTCATGCGCCGCACACAGCATTACTCTTGATGCCATAAGTCCTATACTATCTTCTACATCGCTGGCTTCATCCCCACATAGATAAAAGTGCTTTGTTATCTGCCTTGTCTTAATATGGTTTGCCGACGCTAGCCCTGCCATTCCTGATGCCGCAATCAGATATTTGTTTGGCAGTTTTTCCCAAATTGTATTTACCAGCATCGCCTTTTCCTCTGCTTTGTCAAAGGCTTCACAGATTATGTCTGCGTCTTGGAGTAGGTCTACTGTATTATCCTCTGTTAGTTTTAGCGTATATGCTTCTATCTGCACATAGGGTGCGATTTCGATTAGATTTTCCTTTAACGCCTCTGTCTTATACATACCTACCTGCGACGCTTTGTATTGCTGTCTATGTAGATTCGATATGTCCACCTTGTCATAATCAATTAAAATCAGCTTCCCAATACCGGCTCTTGCAAGTGCAATAGCTATGTTTGAACCAAGACCTCCCAGTCCGCAGATTGCTACTGTCGCCACTGACAGTTTTTGCTGTAACGCCTTTCCATGACGTTCTTCCAAAGCTTGGCACATCTCTTCTCTTGTCGGTATCAAATCAGCCACCTCCTACAAAGCTTACAACCTCTAGTACATCTCCATCATTTAGTACAACATTGTCATATTGCGCTCGAGGTACAATATCACCATTTCGCTCTACTGCAATTCGCTGCATATTGTAAGTTGTTGTTAAAAGATACTGCATTAGCGTCTTTCCTGTAATATCCAATTCTTCTCCATTAATCTTTACCATGCTTTTCCTCCTCACTATTCCATGTCGACACTTGTAGGCAGAGCCATGTCGGCACTCGTAGGCAGAGCCTACTTCGTGTCGCGGCGTCGCCCTATGCCTAATCATTCAAATTAGTCTGTTTGTGAGCAAGCTCCCAACAGTCTAATTTGCTGATTATGCGCATGGCTCATGCTACGCGCAAAAAAAGAAGCTACCACTTAGGTAACTTCCTTAAATATCTTCACATATGTCTATATGACCGCTTGCGTAAAACGCAATCTTATTCCTATTAACACAAAACACATGTATTCTCAGGCTTCCCTACGTTGGCATTATCCAAATCAGGTTAATGGGTCGAAGGTCATACCTTCCTCTCAGCCTGTCATACAAGCTCCCCGCTGTTTTATTCAGTTGCTGAATGTATCGTACACTCTTTTTCTCAAAATGTAAAGTACTATTTGCTTCCAATTCTACTCATTCAACATACTATGTATGATTTCCTTAAGCATATGAGAATTAAAAGGTTTGCAGATATATTCATCCGCACATAGCACCGTGGAATCCTGAATCGTATATATACCTTTCTCTCCTGTGACTAAGATTGTCGGAATATTATACTTCTCTTTGCTCCGTTCGAATGCTTCAAAACCATTCATTTCAGACATCTCCACATCCAACAGAATCAAATGAACCGGCATTTCATCAAGTATTCTTAGGACTTCCTCACCATTGGATGCATTTACAATGTTATATATTGATTCATCCTGCATAAATTGCTCTATACATCTTATATTCTCCAGGTCATCATCAATCACAAGAATCGTCTTTTGCTTAAAGAACATTTCTTTCATTTGATAGCTCCTGTCTTCCTCTATCATCTGCAACATAATATCTGCAATCTCAGGGTCAAACTGGGTTCCCTTTCCACTTTCGATTTCTTCACAAACCTTTTCCTGATCCAGTGCTTTACGATAACTTCTATTGCTCGTCATTGCATCATATGTATCTGCAACCGCAAGGATTCTTGCTATCTCCGGTATATTTTCCCCGCTTAACCCAAGAGGATATCCTTTGCCATCATAACGTTCATGGTGAAACTTCACGCCCATGGCAATTGCCTTATTATCATAAATATCTTTCAAAATATGATATCCGGTAACAGGGTGAATTTTTATTTGTGCATATTCTTCATCTGTAAGTCTTTCCGGCTTATTAATTATTTCATCAGGTACGCGAATTTTACCCACGTCATGCAACAATCCGGCATAATAGATGTTTTTCTGTTCTTCTTCACTCTTTCCCAATCTCTGCGCAATTCTTTGTGCATATTCTGCAACTCTGACAGAATGTCCATTTGTATATCTGTCCTTAGCATCTATGGTACGTACCAAAGCGCGAATCAATTTAACATTTGTTAATTCAATCTTCTCTTTGACATCTCTCTCCAGTTTTACAGAATGTTGTATTCTTCTAAATGAATAAATATAAATAAACAAAATCAAAAATGATACAATACAATATAGCAATATATTTCGAACAAGCGTTTTACTCACTTCGCTAAAAAAGAGTTCCGTATCCAAAACTGCTATAACATACCAGTCCTCCATTATTTTCCTGGCACATATCTGATACTTTTTATCTCCTAATTGAATTGCAAAATAGGATTGCTCCTGTTCAAACACCTCGTCTAAAACGGGGGAAATCTGAGCATCTTTTAAGTAGTTCTTTCCTATTTCGCTCGTATTGCTATGTGAAATAACCTGACCATTATTATCAACAATAAAGGTATATCCTGCACCATTCAGGCTCAAATTTTCTATAAAGCTTTGTATCTCGTCTAACTCAATATTTACAGCAATAACACTTTCCCTATCTGAAAGGAGTTTGCTTACAGCTAACATCATCGTTTGGGTTTTTTCATCAAAATAAGGAGATAGAACCACTTCGCCTGGATTTTCTATCGCTTTCCTATACCAGACACTCTCTTGTGTAACATTATCAGTATCAGATTGCCATCCGCTTCCATGAACAAAGGTTCCGTTAACGACTCCATAAATCCCTGAAAAATTTCTCTCGATTTCATCTTCGTACTGACTCGATTCATACGTAAGAAATTTCTCTATCTCTTCTGGAGACACATTGTTTTCCACCATATATTCTAAAGCAAAAGCTGTCAGCTGTACAACATCTATGGTTTTTGTAAAATATTTTTCTACACTCTCCTTTACCTCACGGAGTACCCCCATTCCCTGATTCTCCATCTTTGCCATAATGCTGTTATAGTATGTAAAATGATTGAAAAATATCATTGCACTCAAACACAATATAGTACCTACGATAGTCAAAAAGAAGCTGCGTTTATTACCTTTCTTCATTTTCAGTTCCTCCATAACCATTCTCTGCTTGCAACAGGATATTATATCACATTTCTATGCAAATATCTTCAACCAATTAGTAAAAAAATTCATAAAAAAAACGTAGAGTATATGCAATTTTATACATATACTCCACTTATTGCGCTTCACATATTATTTTTTCTTAAATGTAAAAAATGCACCTACAGCAACAATTGCAACCACTGCTACTGCAATGAAGCCTCTTACTAAGCCGCCATTGCCTGCGTCAGTACCCTCACTTACGCCTACTACCTCTGTAGCTGTTCCTCT
>SVFJ01000054.1 GCA_015056925.1 Lachnospiraceae bacterium
TGACCAGATGTCGTTGAAGGAGTATGTAGACCCGTTTACGGGTGAGCCAGTAAAGAAGAACAAATAAAATGAGCCCAAGGGGTTCAAGTAGGTAAATGTTTTGCGGCTGGCGAACCTTTCGATGAGTCTTTAGACTCCAACGCAGGTAATGAGCCCTTATAGGGCGTGAGCAAACCACCGGCTAAGCCGGTGGTGCTGATTCTATAGGAAAGTTCTTTGAACTGTCCTATAGAACAAAGCTGCTCCGCGAGGATGCACACGCAAAAGCAAGGAAGATGTCGCATAAATGCGACGCTTTTGCGGCGCGGAATGTGCTTTCAGCACATTCTTTCTTGTAAATTTATATGGTGAAGTAACCACATGAGCAAAAGTAAAGTGCATAGCACGATTTTGCGAATGGGGCTGAATAGTTACGATTATAAGGAAGGAATATATATAAATGAAGAAATTACCGGAAGCAGAATTAGAATTGATGATGATTATCTGGCAGGCAAAGGAGCCGATTTCACGGATGGAGATAGAAGAGCAGTTGGGAGACAGTAAGGATGTGGTGGCAAGTACATTACTAACCTTGCTTTCTCGCTTGGAGAGTCGCGGATTTGTGGCAAGAGAGAAGAGAGGTAAGGTAAATTATTATACAGCATTAATACCTGAGGAGCAGTATTTGAAGGAAGAGGGACAGAATATTTTACAGAAGATGTTTCGAGGCTCTCTTAGTAATTTCGTGACGGCACTTTATACAGGGGAGAAGCTGAGTCGGCAGGATTTAGAGGATTTAAAGAGCTTTTTGGATGAACAGATGAAAGAGGAAGAATGAGGGGATGAATAGATGAGTGAGTGGATATTGAGAGAATTGGAATTAATGCTTTTATTATCAATACTGATTATAGGTGCAGTACTGATTGCAAAGCTCATAGGGAAAAGGACGGGGTATCGTTGGAGAAAGCTGTTATGGCTTTTGATTGCCATCAGACTGGTTGTTCCGGTAGGGATATTCGACGAGGCTGTTGCTAAAATGATGGCTTTACAGCAGCCGGCACAGGAGCAGGTGCAGCAAGTCGTGATTGAGATTGCTCTTCCTGAGTGGAATGTGGAGGAAGAAGTTATTGTATTGGGGGATGAGACAGTTGTAAATGCGTCAAAGATAGATGAGGCAATTGTTCAGGAAAAGAATCTGCTTGTTGCAGTAAGAAGTATCCTATTCAGACATGGTGTGAAAGCGGCAGGTATCCTGTGGGGCGTAGGCGCGCTGTTTTTGTTAGGTGTAGGCAGCATTCAATATTTCAGCTTAAAAAGAAAGTATTTGAAAGAAGCAATTGTCTGTGAGGCGGAGAGTGTACATACTTTGTGGAAATCTATTTGTCATAGTAGAAATGGGAGAGTACCAAAGATTTTGGTTTGCAATCGAATTTCATCGCCGATGCTTTTGGGTTATTTCCATACGGTATTACTGCTTCCCGACACAGATTATTCACAACAGGAACTTACGATGATGTTTCGTCATGAGGCAATGCATTACAGACAGAAGGATTTGTGGTATAAGTTATTTTTATCGGTGGTATGTGATATTTACTGGTTTAATCCAACTTTTAGATATATGAAGCAACTGGCATTTCAGGATGTAGAGTATGTTTGTGATGAAATGGTAATCCGCGATATGAACAAAGAGGAGCGTTATTCCTATGGACAGATTATTTTAAAGACAATGGCACGTACATGGGGCAGGGCTACTATGTATACCACACAGTTCGCAGCAGGTAAGAAGACAGCAAAGACAAGGCTTGGTCTGCTGTTTACAAAAAAGAATCGAAGAATTGGAATTGTGGTAGTAGCAGTGCTTGTTTTACTGGCAATAGGTGTTGGTTCGCAGGTAAGCTTTGCATGGCAACAGGAGCAGGTAGACGAAGAGGTAGCAGAGCTTTTAGAAAATGAAGGAGCGCAAGTACCTGAAATATTTATGCCGGAGGCTTCAGAGGATATAATTATCGACTTTTTTTCAGATGAGGCAGTGCAGAACAAGAAATATTTCCGATGGCTGAATATGGGCATGACGTATTTAACAGAATGGTCCAGAATGACGCAGCATTCCGAGGATGGTTCAAGAGTTTCTTTCAATGATTCTCTGGATTTTTCACTTTCAGTGGTAACGGGAGAGGCGTGGAGAGCAGAGTTAGATATGCCCCATGAAGAATACTGCGACCTGATAAAGGATAATTATTTGGATTTCACTTTGGAAGAGGTATCGGATATAACCGTAACAGGAAAGCCGGCAAGAAAGCTTGTCTTTACCCAGTTGGAGCAGGAAGATACGACTTATCTGACACAGAGGTATACGATTGTGCATGGTGTAGCTATGTATGAGCTTACTTTCTGGTATCCGGTGGAGAAGAGAGAGGAGTATGCACAGATTGTAGAGGACACGCTTGCTTCTATTGTGTTCTATGAAGAGGAGGAGTATGTTGCTAATCCGAGGAGTGATTACGAGGTGATGCTTGGCGATTTTGTGTATTATTGCACGGGAGAGTCTGAGGTCATGGGAGATGCTGGCAATGTAGAGGGTTATATAGAGGAATGTGTACCTAGTGATGAGGACATTTTGAAAAGTGGTCAGGCAAATTTCGAGGCTGTAGACAATCCTTATACCTATGATAGGGGAAGTGGTAGAAGAGTAGTCCTAATAGGTGACGAATACTATTGCTTTGAAATGTGCGAAGAAGACTATCTGGCACTCATTGCGGGCAATTGGAAGCTGGATGTTCAAAAGACGAAAGAAGAGCTGTACAATTTTGGAATTACTTTGGAAGATGTAATGGAAACAGATGTTGCGGCAGGAACAGTAGTGATTGACGCAACAGGTGACTTCTATTATGCGTATGGAGCAGGTTTCGGGGGTGATGGAGTTTGTCGTTATGAGGATGGTATGATTACAGCAACGATTTTACCATATGAAAAGCATACAGAGGAACGATATGAGACCACCCGATGGGCGAGATGTTATGAAGAGAACACAGAATATCTGGTGCTGACAACGAATAAGAGAATTTTGTATTTTGTGAGGGAGAATCCTACTGAGGCGCAGGCGGACTTTATGACAGTGGCGCAGCAAGAGCAGATTTATGCGTTGTTTGACAGATTCTGGGCAGGATATTTTAAGCAGTATGAAGATATTGTAAGAGAATGTCTGGTAGAGGATTATGCAGAGGAGATTACACTCTCACCATATGATTATAATAATCTGTGGGGAGGTGCCACGATGGGAATTCATTCACAGAATAGAATGAATGACAAGCAGGAATACACGATTAGCTACAGATTTCAAGTAGATAATCAAGAATACGGTTCGGATGTGGAAAAGCAGGCAGAAAGCAGTATATATCTTACTATGCAGGTAAAGTGTACTGATAAGGGATGGAAGGTAGTCTCCTACGGCTTGGAGAAATAGAGAGTTAAATATAAGGTGGTAAGACTAATAAAAGTCTTGCCACCTTATGGCATATATTTTATTCTCTAATCCCTAACTGCCAGAAGGCTACTGCACTGGCGGCGGCTACATTGAGTGAATCCACACCATGTGACATAGGAATCTTTACAGTATAGTCGCAGTTAGCAATCGTGTTGAGTGTGAGTCCGTCCCCTTCGGTACCCAGTACGATAGCAAGCTTTTCTTCAGACATGAGCTTTGCATTATCAATGGAAACGGAATCATCACTTAATGCCATGGCAGCGGTTTTAAAGCCGAGTTGTTGCAGTTTTGTGATGCCATCTTCTTTATCAAGGTAAGTCCAAGGTACTTGGAAGACAGTTCCCATGCTAACTCTTGCAGCTCGACGGTATAAAGGATTGCTACAAGCTGATGTTAGAAGTACAGCATCCATATGTAAGGCGGCAGCAGAGCGGAAGATGGCTCCTACATTGGTAGGATTCACAACATCTTCTAATACTGCAATTCGTCTTGCATTTGCGCATACTTCTTCTATACTTGGAAGTAGTGAACGCTTCATCGCGCAGAGCATACCGCGAGTAAGCTGAAAGCCTGTAAGTTTTGTTAATATCTCAGAGCTTGCAGTGTAAATCGGAATATCCTGTAATCGGTGGACTATATCTTTTGCCTCGCCGTCAAGGTGTTTATCCTCCACAAGACAGGATATCGGTTCATAGCCTGCATTCAGGGCTCTTTCTATAACCTTGGGACTTTCTGCAATAAAGATTCCAGGATTTGGCTCGTATAGACGAAGAAGCTGTACTTCTGATAAACGAGCATATACATCAAGCTCAGGAGCGTAAAAATCGGTGATTTCAATTATGTTGGACATGGATTTTCTCCTTGTAAAAATATCTAAAGACATTATAGAGGGCATGGGGAAGCGTGTCAAATGAGGATTCAGTAAGTAATTGAAATGTTTAAAAATTTTTCTAACCGGAAAGCAATATTTGCCACTATATATATGAAAGCTTTCAAAAATACATTTCGAAATGGAGTACATATGACAAAGGAACAGATGGAAAATATTATCCAAGAGAATATGCAAAAAATATATCTTTACTGTGTCAAGAAGCTTGAAAACACAGCGCTAGCGGAGGATGTAGCATCGGATATCATTCTGGAGTTGCTTCGTTCTTATAATAGAATCAGAAATGATGAAGCGGTATATGGGTATATGTGGAGCGTTGCCAATAATTTGTGTAGAAATTATTGGAGAAGAAACGAAAAAGAAACATATGTGGAAATTCCTAATGAATTTGTAGGAACTTGTTGCTTTTCTCCCGAAGAAAGCTATGTTAGGGAAGAAGAGTTAATGCTTTTAAGGAGAGAATTATCCTTGCTTAGAGAGAAATACCGTCGCATTATGATAAGCTATTATATCGCTGGTAACAGTTGTGAAGAAATTGCGGGTAAATACAATCTGTCAGTGACTAATGTGAAACAGTGCCTGTTTGAAGGCAGAAAAAAGGTGAAAGAAGGAATGGATATGGTTAGAGAATATGGTGAATTAAGTTATGCACCTGAGAAATTTACTATGAATTTTTGGGGAAACAGTTCATATGGATATTGGGAATTGTTTGAAAGAAAACTGCCGGGAAATCTTATTATTGCAGCTTACGAGAGTCCAAAGACACTAGAGGAGCTTAGCTTGGAAATGGGGGTAGGGGTTCCATACCTTGAAGATGAAGTGGCGATACTGGAAAAGATGGGATTGCTTGTGAAAAAAGGAAAGACCTATCAGAGCAATATGGTTTTATATGATGAGCAGTGGAGAAAAACAGTATACGATAAGGCAACAGAATTGATTAAAGCGAAGCTTGAAGATGTGAAAAAGCTGGTTGACGATGGTGTTAAATATCTTGCGGAAACAGATTACTTCTATGAAGGGGCTGATACTAACACAAAAAGATGGTTTGTTCTTATACTGATTATTTTGGAAGCAAGTATAATGTCCGAACAGTATATGAAGACCAAAATGCAATTTCCGCTTTTGCAGAATGGAAGCAATGGATACGTGATGGGAATACGAGGTGAGTATCATACAGATACGAAGGGAATTTATGGGCAGTATGATATATCTAAAGGTTATATGCGTATTTTGAATTTTGTGAAATTGTCTCAAAAGGTATTAAATCCTTTTGAACATAATAATGCTGTAGGAAAAATTCTTGAAGCGGCTGTAGAAAGAAAACAGGAACCAGAGGAAGTGGCTGCGCTTTCTACACTCTTAGAGAATGGATTTGTCAGTGTAAAGAACGGAATACTATGTCCGGAATTTGCAACGATTTCTTATACTGATTATAAAGCTGTAAAGAGCAAATTAGATGAAGGCATTGGTCACATGGCAAAACTAATTGCTAAGCATAGAGATATGGCGGGGGCGGAACTACGAAAGAAGACACCTGCAGCTATACCTGAAGCAAATGAAGTTGGAGCTATTGTGTCAATGTGGAGTATCATGGAAGGAATGGTTGCCGTCGTACTTGAGGATGGTTATATGACAAAGGGTAACGGTCAGAATTTAACGGCGTTTTATTTTAGAACAGATAGAGAATAAGAGAGATTGTAGGAACATAAGGCGTTGTAAAGATTAGCTTTACAGCGCTTTTGTAGTATTAAAATGGTTAAGGTATGAAAAACTTGTCCTTTTTCAAATTGAATTACCGATAAGGTATCAATATAATTTAATTAGGATTAAGCTTAAGCCAATACAAAGAATGGAGATAATCAGATGGAAAAGTTTTATACAATCAATGAATTGGCATTGATGACAGGGTTAACAACAAGAACACTGAGAAACTATTTGCAAATGAATGTGCTAACCGGAGAAAAAGTAAATGGAGCATGGCAGTTTACGGAAGAGGACATCTCTGAGTTTTTAGCAAACCCAAGTGTACAGCCAAGCATTCAGGCAAAGAAAAATGCAGTTGTTTTTGATTTTTTGGCAGATAGAAAGAAGAAAACAAATGAAATCTGCTTTGTGTTGGATGTGAATGTGAGTGCAGAAGAAGCGGAAGAAATATCAGGATTTTTCTGTGAGAAGATTAATCAGTTAGGTGGCAATTCTCGAATAAGATTTTCGTTTGAACGAAATGGCGAGAGTGTTAGGGTGATGTTAACTGGTGAAGAGATACAGGTGAAGCAGTTGTTAGAAGAATATTATCAGAAATAAAAGGAATATAAGCCGTTGTAGAGAGTTGCTCTTTACAGCGGTTTTTATGTTTTGAATAAAAAAAATCAACAATACTGATTAAATATAATCATGGTATTGTTACAAGAAAAGAGATAAAATATTATCATCAATATTGATATATTTTAATATATGAAATGAGGGTAATAGTGTGAAAATAAATTTTCACACGCAAATTTGTACCTACGGTCCAAAGTTTGCAGGTATAAGAAAGGTAAGGTTATGAGTATGAACAACATAAAAAAATATCAACGACAGTATTTTTTGCCACCAAAATGTGGGTTAAATTGGGCGAAAAAGGATTACATAGATAAGGCACCGATTTGGTGTTCGGTAGATTTAAGGGACGGAAATCAGGCGCTGATAGAGCCGATGGGATTAGAAGAGAAGATAGAGTTCTTTCAGATGCTTGTGAAGATTGGATTTAAAGAGATTGAGGTAGGATTCCCAGCATCTTCGGAGACAGAGTTTGAATTTATGCGTGCACTGATTGAGAGAAATCTGATTCCACAGGATGTGACAGTGCAGGTGTTAACACAGGCAAGAGAGCACATTATAAGAAAAACCTTTGAAGCAATTAAGGGAGCGCCTAGAGCAGTGATTCATCTGTATAACTCTACATCCGTAGCGCAAAGAGAGCAGGTATTTAAGAAGTCCAAAGAAGAGGTCATGCAGATTGCTGTGGATGGTGCGAGGCTGTTAAAGCAGCTGGCGGATGAAACGGAAGGAAACTTTGCTTTTGAATATAGTCCTGAGAGCTTTCCGGGGACAGAGCTAGACTATGCGATAGAGGTTTGTAATGCTGTATTGGATGTATGGGAGCCGACCGAAGAGAATAAGGTGATTATCAATATTCCAACAACGGTGGAGATTGCAATGCCTCATGTATTTGCGTCACAGGTTGAGTATATCAATGATAGTTTAAAATATCGAGATGCTGTTATTTTAAGTTTACACCCACATAATGACAGAGGAACGGGCATCAGCGATGCAGAGCTTGGGTTATTAGCAGGTGCAGACCGTATTGAAGGTACTTTGTTTGGTAATGGAGAGAGAACCGGTAATGTGGATATTGTGACACTTGCTATGAATATGTTGTCTCATGGTGTGGAGTCGAATCTTGATTTTACAAATATGCCGGAGATTCGAGATGTCTATGAAAGAGTAACAGGAATGCAGGTGTCACCACGTCAGCCATATGCGGGAGATTTAGTATTTACTGCATTTTCGGGTTCTCATCAGGATGCGATTGCTAAAGGCATGACTTATCGTGAAGCACAGAAGACGGAGATTTGGACAGTTCCGTATTTGCCGATTGACCCCAAGGATGTGGGCAGAACCTATGATTCAGATGTGATTCGTATTAACAGCCAGTCCGGTAAGGGCGGTGTAGGATACATCTTAAAGCAGAATTATGCTATTTCAGTTCCCGAGCAGATGAGAGAGGCGGTCGCATATGCAGTTAAGCACATTTCGGATGTGGAGCATAAGGAATTATCACCACAGTGGGTATATGATATTTTCATGGACCAGTATGTGAATCATATGCCAAATTTCACGATTCCGGAGTGCCATTTCAAGCAGGAAAATGGTATCTTTGCAGAGGTGACCATTCAGTGTGGAGAGAAGAAAGCAATCGTAGATGCTAATGGAAATGGAAGACTGGATGCGGTAAGCAATACGATTAAACAGTTCTTTAACCTGAACTATGTATTATCAGTTTATGAGGAACATGCGCTGTCAATAGGTTCTTCTTCTAAGGCGATGGCATATGTGGGAATCAAGAGTGAAGATATTTTTTACTGGGGAGCCGGTATGGATGAAGATATCATCAAGGCTTCTATTAATGCTTTGGTTGTCGCTGTGAATAAGCTTCCGCAGCTGCAGGAAAATGAAAATATAAAGGATGACCGTCTACTTGAAATGCTGAATTTTATTCAAGTACATTATCAAACAGTGGATTTGGATGCAGTGGCGGAGCAATTTCATTTATCAAAGCCATACATATCCAAGTACATCAAGGAAAAGTCAGGAAAGACCTTTGGTGAGCATGTGACCAATATTCGAATGAAAAGGGCAAAAGCTTTACTCAAAAATGGTAACATGACGGCAGAAAACATAGCAGATTCCATCGGTTATCCCAATGTTGAGCATTTTATCAGACTTTTTAAGAAGATGTATGGAGTGACTCCTATGCAGTATCGACATGATGTGCTGGGAAAATAAGGGGGAACAGTATGAATAAGGATATAGAAAATGTAAAACAGGCAAGAGAAAGCTTTGATAAGATTCTAAATAACCAAGTGTATGCGGATGTGATAAAGGATGATAATCATCTGACGTTGTTACTTGAAATGGTAAGAGGTAGACAATATAAGAGAATTTTAGATATTGGAACAGGAACCGGATATCTTGCATTTCCTTTGGGAGAAGAATATCCATTAGCTGATGTATATGGAATTGATATTGCAGAAAATGCGATTATGAAAAATAAGGAACGAGCAAAAGAACAAGGCGTGGAAAATGTTATGTTTCAAGTTTTTAACGGAATGGAATATCCGTTTGAAGAAGAATCTTTTGACTTAATTGTTACTAGGTATGCGTTTCACCATTTCCCCGATGTACATAGTGCAATACAACAGATGAATAGGCTTTTGGTACAAGGTGGCAGGATACTTATTTCTGATCCTATGAGGAATGCAAATGACAGTTTAGGTATGATTGATGAGTTTATGCGTATAAAGAAGGATGGACATATTCAGTTTTATTCGCAAAAGGAATTGGATGAATTGTTTATATCAAGTGGCTTTGAAAAAGAGAAGCAGATTATTACAAATATGTCTTTTCCATTTCCTAAAAAAGACGAGTACCTTTCGTTGTATCAGTCGGTTAGAAATTCAGATAAGAATTTGTACGGAATATTAATAGAAAATGATATTTTATGGGTTAAGCATATTGAGGTTGGAAATACCATTTATGTGAAAAAATAGTATGTTCCTAATCTATAGCGGTTTTATAGTGAAAAATATGCCAATCCAGGAAATCAGTTTCTTCCAAAGTCAGTTATGATATAGGTATGTCTTGCAAGTACATAGAAGAACGTCATGTGTCGACAATTCTTATATGAGTGTTGACTGTGTGATTCTAGAAAGGAGATGAAGGATGGATAACCGAGAAATCATGCAAAGTAGCATCGACTATATTGAGGAGAATCTAAAAGCTGAAATTACAGTACAAGAGTTGGCAGATATGGCAGGCTTTTCGATTTTTCACTATTACAGAGTATTTCATTCTGTGTTAGGAATGCCGGTTATGCAGTATATTTTGCGACGAAGGCTTCTGTATGGAATATATGATATTAGTAGAGGTGCCCAAAAGATTGATGTTGCTATGCAGTATGGATTTGACACATATGCAGGGTTTTATAAAGCATTTAAGCGAGAACTAGGTTATACACCATCTGAGTTTCTGAAGAAGTATAAGGTAAAGGAACCGTATCATATTAATCTTATTAAGGAGGAAACAATCATGGTGACACACAAGAAAATAGCAGAAATATTAAAACACTGGGGGCTTCAAGAGGAAGCAGTTCAGGATATTTATTATGAGGATACAGGAAATCATAATGAAAATGCATACTATGTCGGCACTGAATATGTAATCAAATTTAGTCCGAATTTGGGAAGAGTAATTAAGCATATTGAGCTATCCGAGGCGATTTCAAAGGTAGGGCTTATGGGAGCGACTGTTGTCAAAACGCAGGATGGAAAAGATTTTGTAGAAGAGGAAGCATTGTATTTCTATCTGACCAAACGTATATCTGGGAAGGCGATGAAAGCAAGCGATATTTTTCAGGGTAACTATTCGTCAGATGGTCGATTTATAGGAGAAATCATCGGGCAGCTGCATTTGGCATTGCAAGAGGTTGACTGTGAGGTTAGCGATGTAAATTTGTATGAGAATGTGAAGAATTGGGCATTACCAAAGGCAAAGGAAATAGTCGAGCTTTCACCTGAGGTTTGCAATGAGTATACAGAAGTATTTGGAAAGGTATATGATAAACTTCCCAAACAGATTATTCATCGAGACCCGAATCCGGGAAATATTATTACATCAGCAGATAGCTGGGGATTTATTGATTTTGAACTTTCAGAACGAAATATACGAATCTTTGACCCATGCTATGCTGCAACGGCAATATTGTCGGAAGGATTTGCCGAGAACGATGCCGAGAAACTAGGCAAATGGATTGAAATCTATAAAAATATATTTTACGGATATAGCAGTATTGTAAATCTTTCAGAAGAAGAGATACAGGCTGTTCCGTATGTTGTATTGTCAAATCAGCTGGTTTGCATTGCATGGCTTTCAGAACAGGATAAGTATCAGGATATATTGGAGGTCAATAAGCAAATGACCAAGTGGATAATTGATAATTTTAATGAATTGAAGTTATGAAAAAATTGTAATCTTGTGCTTGACTCTAACGCTACGTCATAGTTTATGATAAGCTTACACGAGGAAAAAGTAATAGAGAGGAACCAGCTATGAGAACAGTAAATGAAGTAAGCAAATTATCGGGAGTGAGTATACGCACTCTGCACTATTATGATAATATCGGTCTACTGCATCCAACAGCGATTACAGAGGCGGGATACAGACTGTATGACGATACAGCATTAGAACGATTGCAGCATATCATGTTGTTCCGGGAGTTGCAATTTCCTTTAAAGGATATTCAGGCGATTCTGGATAGTCCCGATTTTGAAAGAAATCGTGCGTTAGAACAACAGATTCAACTGTTGACTTTGAAGAAGGAGCACCTGGAGAATTTGATTACCTTTGCTCGTGGAATACAAGGAGTAGGAGTGAGAAATATGGATTTTTCAGCATTTGACGCAAAGAAGATAGACGAATACACAGAGCAGGTAAAGGCGACGTGGGGAAAAACAGAGGCATATCAGGAGTTTGAGAAGAAGACAAAAGATTTGTCTGATGAACAGAAGAATGCTATAGGTGCTAACCTGATGGAGTTGTTCGTGGAATTTGGAAAGATGCTTCACATGGAGCCTGAGAGTGATGATGTGCAACAGCAGGTGAAGAAGTTACAGGATTATATCACGGAGCATTACTACACCTGCACGAATCAGATTCTTGCGGGACTTGGTAAGATGTATGTTGGTGGTGGTGCAATGACAGAGAATATTGATAAGGCTGGAGGAAGTGGAACTGCTGAGTTTGTTGCCAAGGCGATAGAGATATATTGCAGGTAAATTAGGAAGCCGGTGAATTTGTAAGAAATTACAATTCACCGGCTTTATTGATATTTATTCATCAATAAGCAGATTGACATAAAACAAACAGTTATGCTAATATCACTGAGGTTAGTTTTTGCTAACTTATTTTTAAAGCAGATGGTTAGTTGAGACTAATGGCCTGTAAGAATGTTGCAGAAAGCATCAAAGGCAAAATCATAGTATTTAGAGGAGTTAATTATGGTAAAAATCGCAGTTTACGGAAAGGGTGGAATTGGTAAATCGACTACCACTTCAAATTTATCGGCAGCACTTAGCATGATGGGATATCGTGTAATGCAGATTGGGTGCGACCCGAAGTCGGATTCTACAAAGTGTTTAATGAACGGTGTTAAGATACCTACGGTACTGGACCAGATTCGAGAAAAGGGACCGGATGGAGTAGAGCTTGAGGATATCGTATTTAAGGGATTTAACGATATTCTCTGTGTAGAAGCAGGTGGCCCCACACCGGGAATTGGATGTGCAGGACGAGGAATCATTACTGCATTTGAGAAGCTAGAGGAGCTTGGAGCTTACGAGGCTTATCAGCCGGATATTATTTTATATGATGTATTAGGAGACGTAGTATGCGGCGGCTTTGCCATGCCGATTCGTGGAGGTTATGCAGACCATGTATTAATCGTTACTTCTGGTGAAATGATGGCATTATATGCGGCATCAAATATAGCAAGTGCAGTTCATAACTTTGATAAGAGAGGATATGCGCAGTTGGCAGGACTTGTTTTGAACTCAAGAAATGTAGAAAACGAAGAAGCATTGGTAAGAAAAGCAGCAGCAGAAATGGGCGAAGAGGTAATCAGTATTATTCCGCGTGATAAGGCGGTTCAGCAGGCTGAAAGCTTTGGAAAGACCGTAATCGAAGCTCTTCCTGAAAGTGCTATGGCACAGGCATACAGAGCCTTAGCTGATAAAGTATTGGAGGTGAGCCGTTGTGAGCTGTTACCTGCATAATAGTATGTTTGAAGATTCGTTACATTATTCATCACCTGCACATGGTGGATGGGGAGTACTTAAGATGGGGCAGCTTGTTCCGGAAAGCTATCAGATGTTCGTTAGTCCGGCAGCTTGCGGAAGACACGGCGCACTTGCAGCAAGAATGGAAGGCAGAAAGAATAGAGTGTCTTATGTATTTTTAAGTGAGGCAGATATCGTATCAGGCGGATATGAGGATACCTTGTTAGAGGCGGCGAGGAAACTTTTGGCTCATTTGAAAAGCAGGGGAAGAATGCCCAAGGTACTTATGATATTTGTAAGTTGTATTGATGATTTGCTGGGAACAGACCATGATGCATTGATTATGCAGTTGTCGGAGGAGTTTCCTGATGTGCGTTTTACTTTTGCACATATGAACCCGACTTCTACTGACACAGGTGTACCACCTGCTGTAAATATTCAGAATAAGGACTATGCGTTATTGGAAAGAAGCGAGGATTGCGATAATGGAGTAAATCTCATCGGAAATCTTGCACCAATCAGACATAATAGCGAATTATATACGATTTTAAGAGACATGGGTGCTTCTGTTGTAAGACACATATCAGATTATGCAACGTTTCTTGGCTATCAGGAAATGGCAAAGAGTAAGCTGAATCTGGTGTTGGCGCCTACAGGTAAGTATGCATCAGTCAATATGCAGAAAAAGCTTGGAATTCCGTTTGAAATGGCATTGACCAGCTTCCAGATTGATTGCATTAAGGAAACTTATGAAAGAATTGCAAAGCAGTTAGGTGTTGATTGCCCTGACTTTACAGCATATGAAGAGGAATGTAGAGCTGCATTGAAGCACGCAGCACAGACAATTGGTAATCGAGAGATTATTATCGATGGAGAAACGATTACAAGGCCATTTGACCTTGCGAAGGCACTTTTGGAAGTGGGGATGAAGATTAAGTGTATCTATCAGCAAAAGGTGTTGCCTTCAGATAAGGAAAATTTTGAATGGGTTCGTGAGAATCATCCGGAAGTCATGGTATTACAGCCACAGCATCCACGAACGACAGTTAGTGAGAAGTTTGGTGAGGAGTGTCTGTCGATTGGATTCAGTGCTGCTTATATTTCGGGGGCAAAGCATGTATTAGATATAGCAGGACAGCATGGCTTATACGGCTTCCAGGGGATTATTGACCTCATGAAAATGATTGAGGATGCATCGAAGCAGGAAGTTGAATTAAAGAAATTATTAGAAGATACAGTATTGGTGGTGTAGAGATATGGAGAATTTGTGGATTACCCTTCCGGCACTTGCACCGGATTATTCGGGAGTTTGCTCTGCAATGTTTGACCTTGGCGGAATATGCGTAATACATGATGCGTCAGGCTGCACAGGTAATTATACAGGCTATGATGAGCCAAGATGGTACGGAAGCAGCTCAAAGATTTTTTGTTCGGCAATCCGTGAGATAGATGCAGTGCTTGGAAGAGATGATAAGTTAATAGACAATATAGTAAAAGCTGGTGAAGAAATTCAGCCAACTATGTATACCGTAATAGGAAGTCCAGTTCCTATGGTAATTGGTTCAGATATGAAGGGAATTGCCCACGAGTTAGAGTCGAGAACCGGTTTGCCTGCATTTGGATTTGATACCAATGGACTTGGTTTGTACAACAAGGGTATTGCCATGGCAATGACAGAGCTGATTAAGCGCTTTACGGTGAAGCAGGAGGAGAAAATCGTCAGAGGAATTAATATTCTTGGAAGTAATGCGATTGATTTTTCGGCAAATGAGAATGCCAAAGATTTAGTGAAACGATTAGAAGACTGGAGCTTCACGGTAATCGGTAAGATGATGATGGGCGCAACCATTGAACAGATAGAAAATCTGGCAAAAGCGCAGGTAAATCTGGTCGTTACGGAATCCGGCCTTGCAGCAGCAAAGCTGTTAAAGAGAAGATTCAACATACCTTATGTGGTAGGTATGCCTTTTGGAAATAGTGAGGATGTGCGAGAAATGTTAGAAGCAACCTTGCAGGATGGTGAAGAGAGAGTGCTAAAGGATATCTCGCAGGATGGCGAGGTTCTGATTGTTGGTGAGCAGGTTCTTTGTAACAGCATTCGTAGGGAAATTTTGAAAAGAAGACCTGAGTGTAAGGTGACAGTGGGTACAATGTTTGGTCTCAATACAGCGATTGCATCAGAGGGTGATAAGAATATTACAAGCGAAGAGATGCTGATAGAGCTACTGGATTCGGGAGTGTATACGACAGTAGTAGGTGACCCGTTATATGAGGATTTGCTTGCGGAAGGTAGTGAAATCCGATTTGTGCAGATACCGCATGTTGCTCTTTCAAGTAAGCTCTATTGGGATAAGATGCCAAGATTGCTGACAAAGGAAATGGATGCTTTTCTTGAAGAAATAGTAGGGAAAGAAGCATTTCATATCGTTGCGTAGGTGACGAAATAGAAAAAATGAGGAGAATAAAATGAAAAAGGTAAAGGAATTTATGAGAGTTTGCCTGGTGGCAGGTTGTATGCTGGCTTTGACAGCATGTGGTTCCACATCAACAGAGCAGACAACGACTTCTAATGACAGTGAAGTAGTACAAAGTACTGTTGTTGAGGAAGAAAAAGTAGCAAAGGCTGATTCAGCAGAGGAGACAGATAAAATTGTGATTGTAGACCAGCTTGGTAAGACGATTGAGTTTGATGGTGTACCACAGAGGGTAGCAACAACAATTATGCCATTTCCTTATATTTATTATGCCGTAGTTGGTAATAATGATAATTTGATTGGATGTAATCCATCATCTATCGTTGCTTATGAGAACAGTGCGCTGAAGTATATGTATCCGGAGCTTGCCAATGCAAACACAAGCTTTGTAGATACAAGCTTTGTAGTGAATGTAGAAGAAGTATTAAAGTTAGAGCCGGATGTAGTATTCCAGTGGAACTACATGGATGAAGAAATTGCAAAGATGGAAGCAGCAGGTATTAAGGTTGTTGCTTTAGAGTATGGTGATGTAGAAGACTTAGAGACTTGGATTCGTATGATTGGAACTATGTTTGATAAGGAAGAAAGAGCAGAAGAACTAATCACATATTTCCATGAGAGTGTTGCAGAAGTAACAGATAAGATTGCAACTCTTCCGGAAGAGGAAATTAGCAATATTTTGATTATGTCAGATAACCTTAAGGTTACCGGAACAGGATTTTCAAAGTATTGGATTGAGAACAGTGGAGCGGTAAATCCTGCTGGTGATTTGTCAGGTGAAGCACTCTATGTAAATATGGAGCAAATTTACGAGTGGAATCCAAGCATTGTCTATATTGGTAACTTTACAGATTTACAGCCTTCTGATTTGATGAACAATGAACTGGAAGGCCAGGATTGGTCTGTAGTAGATGCCGTGCAGAATGGTCAGGTTTATAAGATTCCGATTGGCGGATATCGTTGGGATCCACCAGGGGTTGAAACACCATTAATGGTAAAATGGCTTGCAAAGATTCAGCATCCGGAGTTGTTTGAAGATATGGATATGCGTGAAGAAGTAACAGAGTTTTACAAGGATGTCTACAATTTTGATATAACAGAGGAAATCCTTGATGAAATTCTTGGAGATGTACAGGATTTCTAAGTTGTTGACAGGAAGGGTATCGTTGTGAATACGAAAAAATTATTTTTGCAGAATATTTACACCAAATTATTCATATTAATCGTATTTATGGTAGTAGCATTCTTTTTCGCAATGTGTGTTGGAAGATATGATATTACCCCATTGGATGTAGTGGAAATTATATCAGCTAATTTTAAGAATGCCTTGGAGAATCTAGATAAGATTCGAGTAAATGTTGTTATGCAGGTACGACTTCCAAGAATCATGTTAAGTATGATTATCGGAGCAGGCTTGGCTTGCTCCGGTGCATCTTATCAGTGCTTGTTTGGAAATCCTTTGGTAAGTCCGGATATTCTCGGTGTATCTGCAGGGGCAGGATTTGGAGCTTCGTTGGGAATTTTATTATCAGCTAGCTCTGCAGTTGTTCAAATACAGGCGTTATTTTTTGGGTTATTAGCAGTAGCAATTGTTCTTTTTATTTCAAAGGTACAGAAGAAAACAGAGCTTTATATGCTTGTGTTATCGGGCGTTATTGTAGGAGCGTTATTTGAAGCACTTGTTTCATTAATTAAATATGTGGCAGACCCACAGGATAAGCTTCCTGCGATTACTGTGTGGTTAATGGGAAGTCTTGCATCTGCTTCTTATCAGAAGGTAATCATAGCGGTTGTTACGATTGTTCCATGTATGATTATTCTTTTTGTACTTCGCTGGAAGATGAATCTGTTATCTTTATCAGAAGAGGAAGCTAAGTCTTTGGGAATCAGAGTAGACCAGCTAAGGCTGGTAATTATCATTGTATCTACTCTGATGACAGCAGTATCTGTTTCTTTATGTGGAATTATCGGTTGGATTGGACTTGTGATTCCGCATATAGGAAGATTCTTTATCGGAAATGACCATAGAGGTTTGATACCTGCCTGTATGATTTTAGGCGCTACATATTTGCTACTCATTGATACGGTTGCGAGAACGTTGACAGCGGCAGAATTACCGTTATCTATTTTAACAGCAATTATTGGGGCACCGTTCTTTGCAATTATATTAAGAAGAACTATGGGAGGAAAAGGCTGATGAATCTGGAAGTCAAAAATGGTGGCTTTGGTTATGGCGAGTATATGATATTGAAGGATATCAATTTTGAAATCGGTAAAAACACGGTTATGACGATTCTGGGACCAAATGGTGTAGGAAAGACTACTTTACTTAAGTGTATCATGGGCTTTTTGAAGTGGAAGACAGGCGAGTGTCTTATGGATGGTAATGTAATGTCGACTCGTACCATGAAAGAGTTTTGGCAGAAGACCAGCTATGTGCCACAGGCAAAGCAGAGCGCATTTTCCTATAAGGTTATGGATGCAGTTATTATGGGATTAAATGCCAAGCAGAATTTCTTTGCGGTTCCTTCGGCAGATGATTATGAAAAAGCATATCAGGTGTTGAAAAGTCTTGGTGTAGAAAAGCTGGCAGATAAGCATTGCAATTCCTTGAGTGGTGGTGAATTACAGATGGTTATGGTAGCAAGAGCTTTGATTTCAGAGCCTGAGCTTATGATTCTTGATGAGCCTGAGTCAAATCTGGATATGAAGAATCAGCTTCAGATTGTAAATACCATTGAGCGTGTAGCGAAAGAGTTTAAAACCAGCTGTCTGATTAATACTCATTTTCCAAATCACGCTTTGAAGATATCAGACACAACCTTGATGATGGGGTATGGTAACAAGCAGCTGCAGGGTAAGACTTTAGATATTGTAACGGAGGATAATATTGAGAGGTTCTTTGGCGTTTGTTCCAAGGTCGTTCCGATTCGAACAGAGGAAGAGAAGTTCTATACGATTTTTCCGTATAAGATTGCAAAATAAAGTTGACATAATATTCTCCCTAATGTCATAATAAATCGAAAAAATTAACATGTTACGCAGCGTAAGGTATTGCTCATTACGCTGCGTAATGTGTTATAAAGGCATCAGGAGGTGAACAGCTATGTCATATAATAAAGTGCAGGAAGAGTGTGTGAGTGACAAGTTTTACACGACAGGAGAAGCTGCTAAAATCTGTAATGTAACTGTGCGAACGATTCAGTATTATGACCAGGAAAATATTTTAAATCCAAGTGAGCTATCAGAGGGTGGAAGGCGAATGTATTCAGAAGAGGATATACAGCAGTTGCAAAAGATTTGTATGGTAAAGTCCTTTGGCGTTTCATTGGCTTCGATTAAAGAGGTTATGAGAGATAAAAATGGAGATAAGGTACTTTCTTTATTGATTGAGGAGCAGGAAAAGGAAGTGGATGACCAGCTTTTGGAGCTCCAGGAGAAAAAGAAACGCTTGCAAATGGTTAGAGAAAGCATTACAGATAATGGCTTCTTACTTGCTAATACAACAAATGACATAGAGAATATGATGTCAGAGAAGAGGAAATTAACTAAATTGCGTGGAAGCATGCTGGTAGTTGGTGTTGTGTGTGATATCTTGGAGGTAATCGGAATCTGGAACTGGATTCAGAAGGGGGACCCAACTTTATTTCTAAGCGTATTACCAATTATATTTTTGGTATGTGGTGTTATTGTATACATTTACTATCAGAAGACAGAGTTTATCTGCCCAGAATGTCAGAGTGTATTTAGACCTAAGTTTTGGGGATGGTTGTGGGCATATCATACACCGAAAATGAGAAAAGTAAGATGCACAGCATGTGGACACAAAGGATTATGTGTGGAAAAGTACAGAAAGGAAGAGATGTAAGGGGATGAAGACGAATAGGAAAGAATTTATAACATATTTAGCAATCGCATTTGGAATAAGCTGGGGATTGCAGTTTATAGCGGTAGGATTTCAGGGAACATTGGTGTATCAGATTCTTGCAATGGTTATGATGTATGCTCCTTTTGTAGCAGTATGGATTGCAAAGCGTGGCTTGAGACATGAGAAGTCAGGCGTAGAATGGGGACTTAAGCTTAAGAAGAACTGGAAGTGGATTGTAGCAGCTTGGTTTTTACCGGCTGTATTAACGATAATGGGTGGTATTTTATATTATCTTGTGTTCCCAGACAAATTTGATGCTGGCTGTGGATACGCCAGAGAGCTTTATGCAGGAACTGGAATGTTGGATGCTGATGGTAATATACAGGGAATGCCAATTCAAACATTGATTATTATACAAGCGGTATCGGGTGTTTTTTATGCACCGCTTATGAATATGTTCTTTGCATTAGGTGAAGAGGTTGGCTGGAGAGGTTACATGACACCTGTTTTGATTGAGTGGATGGGTAAGAAGAAGGCATTGATTGTATCAGGAGTTATCTGGGCACTTTGGCATGCACCTTTGATTGTATTGACAGGATATGAGTACGGAACAGGCTATGTGGGAGAACCGTTCTTAGGTGTTGCCATGATGTGTGTATTCGCAACAAGTGCAGGTATATTATTATCATTTCTTTATGAAAAGACGAATAGTATTTGGGTGCCATCTATTGCTCACGGTGCGATTAATGCGATTTGTGCAATTCCGATTATGTTTATGAATGAGATTCCGGAGCACTATTTACTTGGACCAACATCAGCAGGTTTACTTTCAGGACTGCCGATTTGGATACTGGCCGGAGTAGTATTTGTTAAAATGATATGCGTTACCAATAAAAAATATTAGATTATAACAGTGAAAAATTCGGGTTTGTCGAGCTAACGGACGGCACTCTGCCCTTCTCCACGAAACGGTCTATGGTTTAACACAAAAGTAGACGCTACGAGTAAAGTTTTTCTAAGCGTTTTTATTTAAATGTCCTAAGACGTACGCAACCAGCCCATATTCGGCGTCCGTGCCTCATTATGGGCTTGCCCAAGTGTTGCTTGCAACACTTTGTCGTCACAAGCGGCGGCTTGCTTTGTACTCTAAAAACACCAAGAAAAACTAGCTACTCTCCGCAATACTTTTGCTTATAAATCCATAGACCTTTTCTTATGTGGAGCAGAA
>SVFJ01000181.1 GCA_015056925.1 Lachnospiraceae bacterium
ACCTGTAATCATATTCAGTTCCGAAATTCGTTCCTCGAATTCCTCTTCCATTATGACTCTGATTTCATTTTTTGTAAAGTCCTTTAAGATGTTTCGTAAGTTTTCTTCTGTCGGGTCATCATACTGCTCAATCTGTCCTTCTGATACAAGATAATCCACATATTTTCTAAGATTATCTCCATTCAAATTCCAAGTAAGATTACGCTCTTTTCCCCCTGTATCCTTTATATCAAACACATATCGCATATATGGTTTTAAGGCTCTGGAAGGGAAAATTGCAATGCCCTTACTTCCTCGCTTTACATAGCGGTCTACCTTTTTCCAAGTATCATAGTCGGCAACTAAGGTGGCATGAGGACGTTGTGCAAACACCATTACAATGTTGTCAAACTCATATCGGTAAAGCTGACCTGCTAACTGTAATACAGTTCTCCACGTATCCTGATTCTTAGCCACCTCTTCGATTGCTACGTTATACAAACTTCGCACTTTATAATCTACGCCCATTGTCTACACCTCCTTAATCGCTTCTCTTATATCTTTTCCATCAATTTCATTGCCAAGAGAATCCCAGCCATCGCACTTTTCTCTCGCAAACAATTCAATTCTTGGCACATCGCCACACAATGCAACAATTCTATCTCTAATCTCCTCCGGCTTTTTACTGTGCCGCATAATTCGTGCATCACATATCTGTGCTACTGATTTCGACACTCGCTTTGGATGTCCCTTTGTGCCAAGCAAACAGATTTCAGAATTTGAACGAGTCCAATATCCAAGTCCCATAAAGAAGCTGTCTGCTTTCTTATTACGTTTCACCCAATTAAAAGCGCATGTCTTATAGTTAAATCCCCATGCCTCCATGACTTCTAAACCTTCCTTTAGCAGAGGAAATGTTACCCATAAAAACAATACACTATCCTCTGCCGCAATCTCATTTACCGGAAGTTTTTTTATATCATCAATATTCATACATGAATAATGGCAGTCTGCCGATTTTAGCTGACTGCCACGTTCTGAATACGTCTTAAATTTCCACGGAGGATCTGCATATATAATGTTATATTTCATCCATACCCTCGCTATCTTCTCTTACCTTGTGCCTCCACACTATCTTTGTACTGATTAAACTCCACATCCTTCATATCCTCTGCATCGAGAATAATCTGCTGTCCATAATACATATCCATGGCTTTATCAATCGCATCCCCCAAACATTCTGCTTCGATTGTCTGAATCTTTTGTAATGTCTCTGTAATCTCAATATCAAAAGCCTTTTTACCACCTTGTTCAACTTCACGCTCTACTTCTCCATACTCCTTACGAAGTCCAGCAAAATCAATCTCTGAGGGTGTTACACCCAGATATACTCCATGTCCCCACTCAATACCGTACTGGCAATTCTCTGATAACTTATCCTCAGTCCTTGGATATTTTGCAAAGAATTCCACATTTAGTCCTACTACAAAGTTTCCTTGGTTCACATCCATAAGCAGCATATTTCTATCTGAATACTTCTCCATGATACGATAAGTATTTCCATTAAGATTACGAATCACGTCACCTTGCTCAAATTCTCTATCAATCTTTTCATACTTAGGCATTGCTCCCGGCAAACGTGTACCATTAGTATCAAACCCTAATACTTCCAACTGCTTTACACATGCTTCACTACTTCTTTCTACACTAAATTCATGCTCACAATCATTCAAATGCCCTAAAAGGAAAATCTGCAATTCATTCTCACTGCAACAAAATTTTGCATTTACAGAAATGTTTGCCGCCTCATAATTCTCTACCCAAAAATTAAGTTGCTTTGTTTCCTGCAACTTTAACACTTCATCAAGTATCGTTATCTGGTCCTTATTTCCTCTTGCAACAAAGTTCACTACAAACTCTGTTAAAGTGCAAAGCATATTGGTTTCGATTCCCTTTCGGTTCTCGATAACCATAATCATATCTTCTATCTTCATTTCTACCTCCATAAGAAAAGGCAGAGCCATTAAAGGTCCTGCCTGCTATTGTGGTCTGCCAATTAAAACAATGCTTCCGATATTTGGCACATCCCCATATACAACTCCGTATGCTTCACTCTTGGCTTCTACCACTTTTCCATTACCTACATAGATTGCCACATGGCTGATATTCATATATCTGCCATTGTTACAGTAACTATAAAAAATCAAATCTCCCGGCTGCATATCGGCATAAGCAACTGTTCGTCCTGCTTCATTGAGCCCCTGCGCCTCTGCTGCCGCTGTATTTGAACCACCGTAACTGATATTTACTCCCGCAGACTGCCATGCGTAATATGCCAACGAACTGCAATCATAATAACTTCCCGAATCTCGATAATCCTGACTATATGGATATCCAACCTTACTTAATACAAACGAGCATACGGTTCTCTGTATTCCGCTGATTCCCGATAATATATCGTTGATTTCTTCCTGCGTTAATGAAGATTGCGATGAGCCACCTCCATATCCACTTAGCATTGCTAAATTCTGCGGACTCATCATCTGTTCTATCAACTCTATCTGGTCATCATTGAAACTATACTCTGTAATCATATCCCGGTAATCTTTCAAGACTACATTCACATGAAGAGTTGTCTCCGTATGCTCTATCTCTTCTGTTACCTCTTCGCCATCCTCATTCTCATAAGTGTTATAGGTG
>SVFJ01000055.1 GCA_015056925.1 Lachnospiraceae bacterium
ACAGGAAAGGCGTAGGGCATGCGTGGGAGCTTGCTCACAAAAGCATGCATTACGACTTGACTGTATATGGCGAAGCCGCACATGAGGAAGTAGCCCGCAAGGGCGGATTCCGAATGTAGCATGGCGTTAGTACAGCTAGAATTAATTTAATTAGAATCTCCATCTTTCTACATTTTCAATCAGATAAATATATCTCTAACCATGTATTTAATAAGCTTTACCCAAGTCCATTGCTTTTACTTGGTCTCAGACGGATAAAATCGACTCAGAGACCAAGTTTCTTGATTTCACTTGGTCTCAGACAGATAAAATCGACTCAGAGACCAAGTTTCTTGATTTCACTTGGTCTCAGACAGATAAAATCGACTCAGAGACCAAGTTTCTTGATTTCGCTTGGTCTCAGACGAACAAAATCAATTCTAAGACCAAGTTAAGTGCATAGTTGAACTATCTTCTGAGTATTCTCTGCAGTAACCATTCGTAGCGCCAAAGGAGCTAGCTCCCCTAAACCCCAATTTAGTGGCGTAATAAGTCTGAATGCTTCATACAGTTTTGGGAGATACACAGGCACTCTGTCCTGCTCCACATAAGAAAAGGTCTATGGATTTATAAGCAAAACTTTACTCGTAGCGTCTACTTTTGCGTTAAACCATAAACCGTTTCGAGGAGCAGGGCAGAGTGCCGTCCGTTAGTTCGATAAACCCGAATTGACATAATTGTAAATTTTTGAAAATATTTGCAAAATTATGTGATATTCTGTTTAGGTAATGCGAGTATATAGTGAAGGCCTTTAAAAAGGAATGCATATATACACATTCTTGAAAAAACAATATATGAATTACGAGCGGAGGGAAGACGTGTTACAAGAAGAATACAGAAGGTTAACCAATTTATATTTAGATGATATATACAGAGTAGCATATAGTGGATGCCGGAACAGGCAGGACGCGGAGGATGTAACGCAGGAAGTATTTGAAGCACTGTTCAAATACAAGGGAGAGTTTGAGAGTGATGAACATGCAAAGTTCTGGCTTATCAGAGTGACTGCTAATAAGTGTAAAAGTATGTGGCGTACACCATGGAAGCGCAGAGTAGATTTATCAGATGAGGAACTTACAGTAGCAAAGCCAAACTGGACAAAGGAACAGGAAGAGTTGTATGAAGCACTACGTAAGCTGCCACCTAAATATGCACAGTGTGTTCATTTGTTTTATTTTGAAGAGATGAAGATAAAAGAGATAGCAGAGCAATTAGGAATATCGGAAACAGCGGTATCAACCATATTGCAGAGAGCAAGACAGAAGCTAAAGACTTTTTTAGGAGAGGAGCAGTTAGATGAGCGAAGTGTTAACAACGGATACATATAAGACAATTTATAAGGATATTACACCAAGTGACGAATTCAGACAAGAGATGTTAAATCAGGAAATGGAAACAAAGGTATATAAAATGAAACCAAGGTTATCTTATGTTGCAGCAATTGTTGCATGTGTGGTTCTTATGGTAAGCGGTACAGTGTATGCCTATACACATCCTGCCGTGATGCGGGCATTCTTTGGTGAGGGGGCACAGCAGAACCTGGTAGAGGCAGTATATTCGGAGATTGATAAAACCATTCGTTGTGAGGGGTATCGTTATATCTTTGAAGGAAATTATTATGATGAGGCAGCACAAACAGGCTATCTGTCAATCAGAGTAGAGTCAGAGGACGGTTCGATTCCGGAAGTGGAGTGGTATGAATCGGAAACGAAATACAAGTTTGAGGAAGAAAGCCTTGGAAATAAGTATTGGAATCCATTTGGATTTACATATGAATTCGGTCGGGTTGGTGAGAGTGAAATCTGCTTATTGTATCAGACGCAGTTGGTTGGCTCAGGGCGACTTCGTGACACATCAAAGGAGGAAGAGTACTTATATTTGACGTATCAGCCTTTGAATGTATCGGATGATGTGGCGATTTCGATTATTCCTTTGGAGGAGTTTAAAGAGGTGTATCCTGCTATGCTTAGGGAAGTATTCCAAAATATGAGAAGTATAGAAGGGACGGAGCCGGATATAGGGGCGGCATTGTGGGCTCGAGATGAAGAAGTAGCGGTCAATGTTATGATGGCATTGCAAGAGACATTTGATAGTATTACACTTCCACGTCGGTCGGGTAACTATGTGGAGTATGATTGCGATGGAATTCATGTGGAGATTGGATATTCTTATATTAAGGCTACATGGAAGGCAGAAGATATGGATGTGCAGTCTGTTGCAACGATTATTGAAGGAGAGCGTAAGGTATGGGTGAATTGCGGAGATACTGTATCAGGAGCGCACATCAGTTTTTGCACGAATGAGTACGGACAGAAGAATGGAATGGCAGAATTTGTATGCTGGCAGCAGAGGTTGATTGACCCTGCAACTGTGCAGCTGGAAATGAATGGCGCTATATTGGAAAAGGAATAAATACGAGTTTACATATTTTGGTAAAAAATAACAAAATGCACACTGAAAGATTGTGAACTATTTGATTTGTATACAGATTGCACAAGAAAACGTTTTCGAGTATACTGTTCTTGTTCAGAGTCAAGCAGAATTATGGAAACAAAGGCGATGGACGCTTGCGTACAAGAGCATTTGTTTCCATAATTCTATTTGGCGGATACGCCACATCGAAGAAAATCGCAGATTTTCGAGATGGCTTGACGCCAAACTTGAACAAGTGAAAAAAGAATAAGGAGGAGTAACATGAGGGTTATTAAGAAAAAGGGGTTGCTTTCTAAGTCTATGGGACACAGAGTGTTTGCGTGGATTATGGCAGCAGCACTTGCTTTCTCATCCTGTCCGATTGCAGCGAATGCTGAGGAGGAGAGTGTACAGGCAGAGGAAGCAGTGGTAGTGACTGAAACGGAATCAGAATCTATTTATGCCGATTCTGGAAACGTTTCCGAAATCGTTACCGAAAGCGATGAAGAAACTGTTGAGACGGTAAACGAAGAAACAGAAGCCTCAACAGAGCTTGCAAGTGTGGAAGCAGAGACTGCAGCACAGAATGAAGTGGCAGTAGTGAATGAGGATGCAATGCAGTATGATATTGCATTGGCAAATGAGGACACAGTGGTAACCAAGACATGCCCAACCATTGGGGAGGATGGCAAGGTAACATTTTGGTTCTATGAAGAGGATGGCGTAGACTATAGTGAGGTCTATGTGAAGGGGTCATGGGTATCTGACTGGAGTCAGTATTACTACATGACAGAGGATTCTGAGAATGAGGGCGTTTGGAGTGTAGAGGTTGCACTTGCGCTTGATAAGTCGTATGAATACGGTATTGTTGCAGATGGTAATTGGAAGGGAGATCCAATGAATCCAAACAGCAATGGTAATTCAGAGATTCTTAGAAATCCAACCTATACAAGTGATGGAAGTGCAAAGGTGTACTATTATCCAAAGGGTGATGAGAACGTAACACTTCTTTATAAGACAGCTGATGCAACAGAGTATCAGAGTGTTGTAATGACACAGGATAGCTCACATGCAGCATTATTATCAGCAACTGTTTCAGAGCAGGGTGAGTATGAATATTGCTTTGAAGTAAATGGTACACAGACAGCTGATAAGAACTGTGTAGATGCTAAGTTTAGTATTTCAAAGCTTCCTGAGGATGACCCATCTGTAATGAGTCCGGTGATTAATGGTACAGAGGTTACATTTCATTATTATGGACCTACAGCAAAGAGTGTAAATTTGGCTGGCGAGATGAATGGATGGTCATCATCAGCAGATGCAATGACATACAATAGCGATACTGGCTTCTGGTCTATTACAAAGACTTTAGCTCCCGGAAAATATGAATACAAGTTTGTTGTAGATGAGAAGAATTGGACTTGCGATAGCAGAAATCAGTCTTACAGCAATGGCAACAGTGTATTCTATGTAGCAGGTCTTGTATCAAAGACTTTAAATGTGGAGTCAGGACAGAGTGTAACATTGCCTGCAGAGCTGACATTATACGATACAGCAGGTAATGCAAGCAGTGTAGCTCCTACATACACAGTTGAGAGTACATATGCGGATGTTTTAACAATTACAGATGGAGCAATTACAGTTCCTTCTACATTCAGCAGCAACTATTTTAAGGTAATTGCAAGCTATGGTGACTATAGTGTAGATGTATATGTTGATGTAATTGCAGCAATCTATAATTATACAATCTACTACTGTGATGAAATGCACCAGAATACAGATACAGCATCTCTTTGGATTTGGACTGATGGCGTAAATGGTCAGCAGTATTTCTTTGATGAGGCTGTTACATTAGATGATGGAAAGACATGGTTAAAGGCTTTAATTTCAGTTCCTTATACAACATTAAATATTATTCCAAGAGCATATGCAGACTGGTCTTGGCAGGATGCAGACAAGTACTTTGATAATAGTACAGCTTTGGATAAGAATGCCCAGATTTATCTCGTGAAAGGAGATAGCACTGTTTATACTGAGCTTCCTGATTTAGAGGAGAAGGAAGGCAGATATGTATTAATCGAGTATAATAGACCAGCAGGTGATTATGAAGGTTGGAATATTTACAGCTGGAATACAGGCTATGGCAGCGAAGTCACTGTGAACTTGGAAGAGGTAGACGGTAAGATGGTTGCTTTCGTTCCTGTAGTGGATACAAAGGAAAGCATTTCCTTCTGTATGAGAAGAAGTGAGGAAGGCAATTTATGGGCCGAGAAGGATGGCGGTGACCATACAGCAGTGATTCCTTTGAATCAGACTATTGTAAAGGTACAGTTTGAGCAGGGAACAGGTGTTGTAGGAAATCTTCCTTACAATAACGGATATACTATAGATGTAGCAAATGGCGAGATTACATTTACTTACCGTAATGACAAATTGTATAAGGCATATGATTTGGACAGCTTAGAGGGCAAGGTAGTGCTTGTCTTAGATGGTAAAGAGTATGAAATGTCTTATGATGAGACAAATGAAAGATATGCATATACTGCTAAGCTTGAGAGTGGAAAGCATGCTTATGCATATAAAGTAGATGGTGAACTTATCATTGACAAATATAATGAAGAAACTGTAGAGATAGATGGTGTAACTTATTCAGCATATGAATATATTACATTTGATGCGAAACTTACTGCAAAGGTAACCCCTGATAGAATTGACTACAATGACAATGCAGTATTAGCACTTTCTATCGACGCAGGTGAGCAGTCTGATGAAATTGTGATTACAGAGGCTTATGCAGATTTGAGTGCGTTAGGTTTATCAGACAGCTTTAAGATTGATACATCTCTTATGGCAGGAACGATTGCAGTGAAGGATTCTATTGGAGCCGGAGAAAAGCAGATTCCTGTTACAGTAAAGGACCAGTATGGAAATATATATAAGGCAACTGCAAAGGTTACTGTTACCCCTAGACAGACCAAAGCAGATGACTTTGATTGGGATGAGGCTGTTATTTACTTTGCAGTAACTGACAGATTCTTTGACGGAAATACGGCAAATAATGATGCATATGGTACAGGAACTTATAATCCTGAAATGGGTTCTATGTACCATGGCGGTGACCTTGCAGGTTTGGAAGCAAAGCTTGATTATCTGCAGGAGCTTGGTGTAAATACAATCTGGATTACTCCAATCGTAGAGAATATCGAAGATGTATTACCTTGTGATGGTCATGAGGGACAGAATAGTGCAGGCTACCATGGCTATTGGGCAAATGATTTCACAAAGCTTAACAAGCATCTTGGTACAGAAGAAGAGCTTAGCTCATTGATTAATGCAATGCATGCACGCGGCATGAAGCTGATGGTGGATGTAGTTTTGAATCATGCAGGCTATGGTGCAGAGGATAATTTTAATAACACTTATCTTGAGGACACAAAGATGCTTCGCGATAAGAGTACAACTGTGAGCGGAGATGAGCAGAAGGACGGACTTTCTGGATTACCTGATTTTGTAACAGAAAATCCAGAGGTAAGAGAACTTTTGATTGAATGGCAGACAGCATGGGTAAGCAAGTATGATATTGATTACTTTAGAGTTGATACTGTGAAGCATGTTGAGGATACCACATGGAAGGCATTTAAGAATGCATTAACCTTGGTAGACCCTGATTTCAAGATGATTGGTGAGCACGCAGGTTCCGGAGCATTAACAAATGCGGGACAGTTAGGAACAGGTCAGATGGATTCCCTTCTTGACTTTGATTTTAATGATAAGGCGCTTGCATTTGTAAAGGGGGAGCTTGGGGCTGTAGAGAGCTTCTTGGAGAGCAGAAATGCTGTGATTGATAACACTGCGACGGTAGGAAGTTTCTTGGGAAGTCACGATGAGGAAGGCTTAATGTATCGCATGATACAGGGAACCAACAATGGTGGCCTTGGTTTTGATGAGGCTAAGGCATATGACCTTATGAAGGTTGCAGCAGCATTGCAGATGACTGCAAAGGGACAGCCGGTCATTTATTATGGTGAAGAGTTAGGTCAGACTGGTGCAAATAACTGGCCATATCAGGATAACCGTTATGATTTTGACTGGTCTGTTGCAAATGCTGAGAATGATATGTTAGCTCACTATCAGACATTGTTGCGAATCAGAAATGAGTACACGGATGTATTTGCAAAAGGCGACAGAGAAACAGTACAGCTTGAGGAGAGCAAAGGTGTATTGGTTGTTAACAGAGCATATGCAGATAAGAGCTTGTATGTAGGATTCAATGTAAATCAGACAGAAGCTAAGGAGATTACTCTTTCATTAGCAGCAGGTAAGAACTATGTTGACTTATACAGCGGTAAGACATTTACTGCGAATGATAATGGTGAAGTAGTAGTTACGATTCCGGCGGCAGCCGATGGTGGCACTGTGATTCTAAAAGAAGGCAAGGCACCTGTGGAAGAGAAGCCTGAGGATAAACCTTCTAAAGAGGATAAGCCTGTAGTTGAAGGTAATGTTGAGAGCAAGCCATCACCTGTTGCAAAGCCGGTGGTAGTAACTAAGCCTGCAAAGAAGGTTGAACCAGCCTATATTAAGATGGACGGTACTGTTGTAACAGGTTGGAAGAGTGTAATCAAAGAGGCAATTAAGGATGCGGAAGCGAACAGAGTTCCTCTTGCGGGAAGTATGGATGCAGCAGGAACACTTATCGTAGACCTGATGCTTGGTGAGAATACAATCAAGACGATTCCTGCGGCTACCGTGAAAGAAATGGCAGCAAGTGGTGCAAGCTTTAGATTCCATTATGGAAAAGATGCGGCAATTGCCATTCATAGTGTAACCTTGGCAGAGGTGGCAGGAAACCTTGACTTGGATATTTTGGTAGAGAAGAATCTTGATTTTGGTCAAGACTTTCAATCAGTGGTGTTGAATCCGCAAAAGGATACTATCTTTGGGGTGAAGATGGCTGCAGCAGTTTTATTAGGTGAAGAATATGCAGGAAAGCCGGCATATATTTATCATAAAAATCTGTTCACTCAGGAGATAGAGCTGATAAGAAGCTGTATCGTAGAAGAGAATGGTACAATAGCAGTAGCCGGCGTTGATTATACGGATTTGATTGTACTTTACTAAAATAAGGTGCAAAATGAAGCAAAAAGCGGAGTCTGGCAACCAGACTTCGCTTTTGTTCTTCTCAAACCTCTTTTTTATGATATAATATATACAATAGACTGAAACAAAGTCCTTTTGAGAGGTATTTTATGAGTAGGGTTAAAAAGATTGCATTAATCATTTGTGCGTCTAATTTCGAGAGGCAAAAGAGAGTGGTTCATGAGGTTCATGAAGCACTAAAAAGTATGGGTAATTACGCACTTTATGTATTTACAAATTATGGAATATTTGTTGAAGATAATGCGTATGTCAGAGGGGCAAAGGCGATATATGAATTATTGAAGATACATAATTTTGATGGTTGTATTATCGACAGCAATCTTGGTAATCCTGATATGGAAGCAGAGTTAATTGCAGGCTTAAAACAGTGTGGGATTCCAGTGATTGGTTTGAATGTGATTCATGAAGGGATTCCGTTTTCTATATTGGATGGTTATTCAGCGCAGGTAAAGCTGATGGAGCATCTGATACAGGAGCATCATTGTACGAAGATTAATTTTGTTGGATTTTACGGTGCAGATATTTTTACGGAACGAGCATTGAATGCTTATAAGGATTGTCTGGAAAAGGCGGGACTTGCGTATGAAGAGAAACGTGTAATTAAGAATACTGTTTCTATAGAGCATGGTAGAGCTTTGTATCATACGTTCAAGGAGCGTGGTACGGACGATGCGGAAGCTACCATTTGTCTGCATGATGTTTTTGCAATTGGATTATGTCTGGAGATGGAAAATCACGGATTATCAGTACCAAAGGATATGTTGCTATGTACGTTACATTATAGCGCTAACAGCATTGGCTTTAGACCATCACTTACAGGTATCGACAGGCAGGACGAGTATGTGTCAAGAAAGGCTTGCGAGTTGTTGTGTGATGAGCTTGCAGGAAGAGAAGTGCCGCAAGAGAATTACTATGAGGGTCAGATTTTTTATGGACAAAGCTGTGCGTGTGTTGCTAATAATGTAGAATATGAGAATGGTGTTTATCAGGATATCATTTTAAATAAGATAGAAGCAGGTAGTCAGATTAGTCTGATGATGAATTATAATGATGCATTAGAGTCGGTAGAGTCCTTGCAGGAGCTTGGTAATAATATATTTAATATCATGCAGGGGCAAAAGGGACGAGAGTTTCTGATGTGTTTTAATAAGAGGGATATCGGCTATATTCTGAACGAAGTAGACGAGCTTACCACAGATGAGCAGCAACCTTTTGATGAGGATATGGTAGTAATTATCGGTAATACCAAGGAACAGGGGCGAATTGTAGACACAGAATTTGCACTTAAGGAGTTGTTTCCGATTTCGCCTAAGGCTGGTGATATTTTTGTTTTGATGCCTGTGCATCGTAATGACAGGGTTTATGGTTATGTGGTATTTATCAATAATTATATTGCGATAGATATGTATAATCATCGTATTCTTCATGAAAGCATATGTACAAGTATTGAGAATCTTCGCAGGCAGATGATTTTGCGTAATAGTATTAGAGAGTTAGATGAGTTACATATGCATGATGCTCTGACAGGATTATATAATCGATATGCCCAGGAGCGATATGTGAATCGATATATTGATACTGGCAAGTATACAGTGGTTATGATAGATATGGATGGTTTGAAGAATATTAATGATACCTATGGTCATCTTGCAGGTAATAATGCATTAAGTATTATGGCAGACGCACTGCGGGATTGTGCGGACTTGTCGGATTTGGTGATTCGATATGCAGGAGATGAGTTTTTGATTGTTTCTTGTAATACGGACGAAGGACATTGGGATGGTTTCAGTGACCGTGTAAATCATACATTGGCTCATTACGTGGAAATGCAGAGGCTACCGTATGAGTTAGGAGCGAGTATGGGATATCATATTCGTGATGGAAAAACAGACCTAGGCTTTGAAGAGTGCTATCATCAAGCAGACTCTAAGATGTATCAGAATAAGCAGATAAGAAAAAATAAATAAAATATTATAATCAAAGAGGGATAAATCTGATGGTTTATCCTTTTTTTGATTATAGGCAAATATAATTTTATCAAAATATATGGATTGCTATATGAGGGCATATAAAATTAGTAAAAATTCAATATGTCGAAAGAAATAGATATATAGAAAGTTATATACCTGTTCTGGGGATAATATATATCAGATTTTCAAGCATTGTGCTATAATACTGCATATATAAAAATGTATATACGAGTATATGATAAAAGGAAAGGTTAAGTGTATGAATACATTGTATTTAAAATATGCACTTGAAGTGGAAAAGACAGGTTCTATTTCACAGGCATCACAGAATTTGTTTATGGCACAGCCTAATTTAAGTAAAGCGATTAGAGATTTGGAAAGTGATTTGGGATATCAGATTTTTAAAAGAACAAATAGTGGCGTTATAGTAACGGAAAATGGTACGGAATTTCTTTATCATGCTAAGAAAGTAACAGAGCAGTTGGACGAGATGGAGAAAATTTCTGATAGAAATGCGACAAAAAGCATGAAATACAAGATTTCGATTCCGAGAGGAAGTTATATTGCAAATGGATTTACTGCGTTTGTTTCGGAGCTGCAAATCTCACAAGGAATGGATATTACACTCAATGAAACCAATACCTTAAGAACGATTACAAATGTTGCGGATAAAGGGTATAATATGGGGATTATCCGTTATCAGCTGTCGGATGAAGAAAGCATTAAGAGTCTTTTGAAAAGTAATAATCTAGAGCAGGAGACGATTTGGGAATTTGAGTATGTACTTGTTATGTCAAAGAATCACCCGTTAGCGAAGAAGGAGAATCTACATGTAGAGGATTTAGAGGAGTATACCAAGATTACACACGCAGATATTGATATACCTCATGCTAAAAATGAACGCAATGAAAAGACGCAACATATGCATAAGACAATCTATGTTTATGAGCGAGGTAGCCAGTTTGATCTTTTGGCAAATGTTCCTACAACGTATATGTGGGTTTCCCCAATACCTGATTCCTATTTGGAGAAGAACCATTTGATACAGAGAGCCTGCAAAGCGAAAAACAATCGTTATAAAGATGTGTTGATATATAGAAGAGATTATAAATTGGGAGAACATGATAAGTTATTTCAAAATAAGATTTACGAGTCGAAGGTAGATGTAGCGTCAGCTAAATATAATTAGAGCAATAGAAGTGTTAGTATATAAAATAGTATATACTGATGCTTCTTTTTTTATATTTCCGTAAATAGCAAAAATTTGATAGGATACAAAAGGTTAAAAAATAGTGCGAGGAGAAAAAAGTGGAAGGTTATTTATCTGCAAAGGAATCAGTGGAGAAGTATATAGAAGGTTCTCGGACGAAGTTCCAAAGTTCTTTTTTACAATTATTTAGTAAAGCGATTATGGCGGGTGCAATGATTGCTTTTGGAGCTGCAGCTAGTAGTGTAGCAGCACATACCGTATCGGATGTAGGTTTAGCAAGACTGGCAGCAGCAGTTGTGTTTCCTGTAGGACTTATGATGGTTATTTTGCTTGGAGCAGAGTTGTTTACAGGGGATTGTATGATTGCAATGAGCGTTATGGACGGTAAGCAAAAGCTGGGGGATTTGATTCGGGTTCTGTTTGTTGTATATTTGGGGAATTTTGTAGGAGCAACATTGCTGGCAGGAGGAATCGTATTAAGCGGTCAACTTGATTATACTGCTGGAATGCTTGGAGCATACACAATTAAAGTTGCAATAGGAAAGACAAATATATCCTTTGAACAGGGAATTGTATCAGGAATATTGTGTAATATTTTAGTGTGTGCGGCAGTATTAATGGCTGGTTGCGCAAAGGATATTACTGGAAAATTAATGGCTTCCTTTTTTACAATTATGCTTTTTGTTACTGCTGGGTTTGAGCACTGTGTTGCAAATATGTATTATATAACAGCAGGATTGCTGGCAAAGAGCAATTCAGAATATGTAAGGTTGGCAATGGAGACATATGGCTATTCTCAGAATACGTTGGATGGTTTAAATGTTACCAACTTTTTGGTGACAAATCTGGTTCCTGTTACGATAGGCAATATATTGGGGGGAGTTCTCTTTTTGGCGGTGCCAATGTACTGCTTGAATATACAAAAAGAAAAGAAAAATAGGGTTGAAGTAAAGGAGAAAAGAGATGTTATTTGTACAACAGTTTTTGCAGACTCTGCTCATTGAGGTAGCGGGTGTTTCTTGTACAGCAGCGGTTCTATATCTGTATTGGAACACAATTACAAAGAAAAGCAAAGAAGCAGTGTAATAAAAAAAGCATGTGCACTTAATATGCACATGCTTTCTATATGTAGATATTAGTTCTCTTTCTTAGACTTAACAAAGAATAAGCTCATAAGAAGAGCAACAATGTAAAGAACGATTGTTACATAAAGTACTGTCTGGTATCCTGTTGGGTTAACCATGTATCCGTCAACCTCAACCGGCTCACCGAAGTTATTCACAATCCATGTAGCAAGCTGGTTACCTGTAAGACCTGCGAATGCCCATGCGGATAATGTGATACCGTGAAGTGCTGAGATACTTCCCATACCGTAGTTATCTGAAAGTAATGTAGGTACGTTAGAGAAGCCTCCGCCGTAGCCTGCGTTAACAGCCATGATTAAGATAAGAACAAGTGCTGTTAAGCCTATGTTACCATTACCGTTTGCAATACCGCCTGTTAAGATAACAACGCCTGTAAGTGCAATAGAAACGATGAAGATAATCTTGTAAACTGTATTTCTGTCCTTCATTGTATCAGCCCATGCAGATAAACCAAGACGTCCGCCTGCATTGAAGATAGCAGATACTGTAGAAATAATACCTACAGAAGCAGCGAGTCCAAGACACTTAACAATAGCCTTCTCCTGAGAAATCAATGCAAGACCACATGTAATGTTAATGTAGAACATGAACCAAATACCAATGTAGTTAGTAATAGGTCTTGTCTTAATAACTTCGATAATGCTTGGCTTCTTCTCATCGCCTGAAGGCTCATGCCATCCTTCCGGCTTCTTTAATAATAAATGTCCGACGAACATCATTACAAAGTAAACACATGCAAGGATGAGGAACATCTGCCAGATACCGTTCTCACCAAGACCTGCAAGCATACCCTGCATAATAGGGCTTGCGATAGCCTTTGCAGCACCAAACCCTGCTACAGCAAGACCTGTTGCAAGACCCTTACGGTCTGCGAACCAAAGCATAAGTGTCTTAACAGGTGAAAGATAACCTGTACCAAGACCAATACCCATGATGAAACCGTAGCAAACGTAGATACCGATAAGGTAAAGTACGTTACCCTTGTCCATACCGCCAAGGTAGATGAATAAACCTGTACCTGCCATACCTACTGCAAAGCAGATAGAAGCGATAAGTGAAGACTTGTGAATATCCTTCTCAACAACGTTTCCTAAGAATGCTGCTGACATTCCTAAGAAGAAGATAGCGAAACTGAATGCCCATTCTGTTGCGCTCTTTGAAAAGCCGATATAATCAGCGATTTCCTGGCTGAAGATAGACCAGCAATATACAGTACCGATACTACAGTGAAGTAATAAGGCAGGAATTGCAGCTCTAATCCACTTGTTGGTGCGCCAGCCACCAGTTTTCTTAGTGTTTTCCATAATTCTTATGTCCTTTCTGAATTATATTATTATGTAATGCTTAATAATAATAAATAGGATATGTCTGCGAAATGCCTGTAGGCACAGAAATACCCTTAACCTTATACATATTACCACAAAGAAATTTGGTTTGCAATAAATGTCGAAAGAAAGTATAAAAAGTATAAACAAAAGATAAAATATCGAAAGCAGTATGCAACAAAACTGATAATATACAAAGTTGCATATTGCAACAAATGAGAAATTAGGATATAATGACTGCAGATAGAAAGAGGAGAATTTCAGATGCATGATAAGGAATTATGTGAACAGATAGGGCAGAGAATCCGGCAGAGAAGAACAGAGCTTTCTTTAGGACAGCAGTATCTTGCTGATAAGCTGGATGTGAATAAATCAACAATACAAAGATATGAGTCGGGTGCAATTGATAATTCCAAGAAGTTGATACTGGAAGGTTTGTCTGAGGCATTGCAGGTTTCGCCGGAATGGCTTAAGGGCGAGGTAAATGTATATGAACCTGAGGTAACAGACAGAAGAGAGCTTCAGATTTCAGATGCGATGACGGAGATTTTGCAGGAGATTCATAGAATTCATGCGGATATGAAGGATGATGAGTTGTACTTTTCCGAAGATTTGCTGCTTTTGATGCTTCGGGAATATATGTGTTTTGTGGAGCGCTTTCAGGAGGCAAGCAAGAAGTATTCTAAGCTGACCGGAAGAGATGAGGTGGCAGTAGCTGCGGGCTTTTCTTCAGAAAAGGAGCTGAATGAGACTTTGTTTCTGCGAAGTATTTTTCATACCACCAATACTTTTCGGGATATGAGTGAGATTGTCAGACAGTATCCTAAGGAGCCGCAAGTGGCGAGGGCTAAGTTAAGACAGCTATTGCAGGAAGTACGATAAGGTACGGAATATAAATAGATAAGTAAGAGAGAGTTAAGGAAAAGAGTATCATTATGGAGAGACAGAATTTTTTATTACCAACAGAAGTTTTAGAGGCAAATATGAAGGCGGCACAGGCAAAGGTAAGGTACCCTTTCTATAAATTACTGTTGCTTGGAATGATGGCAGGTATGTTTGTGGGCTTTGGTGCGGCAGCAAGCAGTACAGCAATGCATGGAATTGCGGATGTAGGAATTGCAAGACTGATTGCAGGTTGTATTTTTCCTGTTGGGCTGATGATGATTATTTTTGTAGGCGGAGAATTGATTACCAGTAATTGCCTTATGATATCAGGCGTGATAGACAAGAGATATTCTGCGTTGTCTATGTTGAAAGCACTGGCAGTATTATATATCAGTAATTTAATTGGTTCGGTGTTGGTTGCGATATTGGTTTATTACAGCGGTATTTTGAATTATACAGGAGGTGCGACAGGAGCATTTGCGATTAATGTGGCATTTGCGAAGGTGAATATTACGCCGGGGGCGGCCGTTTGCTCCGGTATATTGTGTAATATTTTAGTGTGTGCGGCATCCTTGATGGCAACAGCAGCAAAGGATATTGCCGGTAAGACATGGGCGATTTTCTTTCCGATATTTGCTTTTGTTATCTGTGGCTTTGAGCATTGTGTTGCCAATATGTATTATATTGTACTGGGAATGCTTGCAAGCGGGAATGGAGATTATGTGGCAAGGGCACAGGAGATGTATGGTTTGTCCAAGGAAGCAGTACAGGAGAGTTTGACAATCGGGGGCTTTCTTTCCAACCAGATTCCTGTTACAATAGGTAATATCCTGGGAGGAATGGTATTTGTGGCATTGCCGCTGTATGCGATTCATAAGAGCAGGGGAGAGAATAAAATGAAAGCTCATGTGCATACTGCATCGGAAACACATTGCTCCATCTGTGATTTCTATGAGGCTGCATCCAGAGCGGAACGTGAGGACGCATGAACGATAGATTAACAAAGAATGATATCAGGAAAATGGAAGAAGAAATTGAACATCGTAAGCTGGTAATTCGTAAAGAAGCCTTAGAGGCGGTGAAGGAAGCCAGAGCGCAGGGAGACTTGAGTGAGAACTTTGAGTATTATGCTGCGAAGAAGTATAAGAATCAGAATGAATCCCGTATCCGTTACTTGGAGCGTATGATTAAGACTGCTGAGATTATTGAAGATGATGCCAAGGAGGATGAGATTGGTCTGAATAAGACGGTTACCGTGCTGTTTGAAGAGGATGGCATGGTGGAGACCTATCGTTTGGTAACGACGGTACGTAATAATCCGTTAAAGGGACTGATTAGTATTGAGTCTCCGATTGCAAAGGCTTTGATTGGTCATAAGGCGGGAGAGAGAGTTTATGTACAGGTGAATGATGGTTTTGGATATTATGTTACGATTCAGACGGTTGAGAATACTCCGGATGATGATTCCATAGAGATTAGAAAGTTTTAAGGGGTAACATAACGCTATGAAATACCAAGGTGATGAAATTTTTTTCATCACCTTTTCAAATTGGTTAACAATTTGGACGACTTCTGTAACCCTTGTAAACACGGGACTCGTACTAAAGTACTACAAATATTACGGAATTATTAACTGACAAAACCCATTATTGTACCTTGAAAACGATATTGACAAAGTGCTGGAAAATCAGTATTCTTGGGACATACGCATGACAGAAAGGAAGGTAAAGAGGAGATGTCATGCGGGATGGGAGTTAAGGATAATGAAATATTTGGGTAATAATTTAAAGGCTATGCTTGGCATGGCAGTATTTCTTATTGCTTTGAACTCACAACAGGTATCGGCAGCAGAGAGCAATATCGAAGGAAGTATCAAAAGAGAAGCGGTAACAGAAGAGTTTGTAGTAGTGGAGCCGATGGATGGTGTTATTGCAGAGGGCTTGGATGTCATGTATCAGAAGAGTGCTTCTACAACAAATGTTAAGAATTTCGGCTACTGGGTGTACAGACCAACCATTTCCACCACAGAGGAGTTACCATTGATTGTATATATGCATGGTATAGGAGAGCGCGGAAGTAATCTCAATAAGCTTACAACAGTAAGTCTTCCGAAGCACCTATATGACGGAGATGTAACAGTAGATGCGATTGTTATTTGTCCGCAGTGTCCGGCAGGAACGAACTGGACGAATCTTGCGGATGATGTTATGGAGTTAATTAACATCGTATGCGAAGAAGAGAATGTAGACAGAACAAGTATTAGTCTGACAGGACATAGTCTTGGGGGGATTGGTACCTGGAAGGTAGCTTTAAAGTATCCTGATGTATTTGCAAGTCTTGTTCCGGTAAGCAGTACGATTAATACACCATATGATTGTACATCGATTGCGCATATTCCGGTATGGTCTTTCCATGGAGCGTTAGACACCATGAGACCTGCATCCATGCTGACAGCACAGACGGTGATTAATGAGGCCGGTGGAAATATGATGGTTACAATGTTTGAACGGGAAGGACATTGTATCACGGACATTGTTTATAATAATCCCGAGTATAATGTACTGGATTGGATGGCAAGCCAGCACATAACAATTGAATAAAGAGTGTATAGGATGAAGCTCGATAGTATCTAAGAAGGTGCTGTCGGGCTTTTAAAATATGAAAGAACACATGTTGAAGAATAACAGCAATTGACTTTAATTGTATATACAATTAAACTATTATTAGACAATAAATTCAGACAGCCGGGAAAATATGAAAAAGGGGAAGGTGGCTGTCTATGAAGCTGCATAAGATGAAAAAAACGTTATTGGCAGGTGCAATCGTGTTTATAACTGCATGTATGTCGGCAGGAAGTGTATCGGCAGAGGAAATGTTAACGACTGCAGAGCCGGAAGTACTATTGGAAGAGCAGGAGGCTGCGCTGGCGAAAATCATTCCTGAGGTATCTATTCAATTGGAAGGCAGAGTGGTTAGTAATTACAGTACGATGCTTGACTATAATAAAGCTAAGATTTCAGATTATGAGGCATTTGTTCAGGCTTTGGCACAGTTTCCGTATTTGACGAGAGTGGAATTATGTGAGAGTAATTTAACCAATGAGCAGATGGAAGGTCTGCAGAAGGCTTATCCTAATGTAAAGTTTGTGTGGACACTGTATTTGAAAAATTATTGGAAAGTAAGAACTGACCAGGTTGCATTTTGTACAAATAAGGGAATTAGGGATGATGAGCCGGTTCTTTATAGTGAGGATGTGGCACAGTTAAAGTATTGTACGGATATGGTGGCGTTGGATATAGGACATAATAGAATTAGTGATATTTCTTTCGTAGAATATATGCCAAATCTGCGTATTCTGATTCTGGTGGACAACAGACTTGTTGATTTATCTCCGGTAGCACATTGCAAGAAGCTGGAATATATCGAAACCTTTGTAAATCGAATTACGGATTTTTCTGCTTTGGCAAATTTAGTAAATCTGATTGATGTCAATATTTGCTATAACAGAATTAGTGATATTACACCTTTATTGAATAAGCCAAGGCTGGAGCGTTTATTTGTGTCACACTGTGGGCTGTCAACAGACCAGCTCAACCAGCTGAAAGCTGAATATCCCAATGCACAGGTTAATCATACAGTAACACAGTCTATACATGGTGGCTGGCGTAAGGTGGACAGATTTTACGCGTTACGAAAAATGTTTAAGACGAATACAGTGAATCCTCTTTTTTCTACGGATGCAGACTGGTTTGCACATTATGCCAATGTATTTGATTTGGAATATTACATCAATCATTATCCGGAGGTGGTAAAACAGGTAGGAACTGACCCGATGGAGATATTGTATTATTTTCTGGATTACGGAATCGCACTTGGGCATCAGGCAAGTCCGAACTTTGCGGTAACAGCGTATAAGGAGGGAAATCCGGGGCTGTACCCGTTCTGCGGAGATGATTTGAATGCATATTTCAGACATTATATGGGATATGGATACAAGGAAAACAGAATAACGACATATTAAATAGAGAGAGCACTATCCCAAATGTGAGGGTAGTGCTTTTTTTGTAGCTTGTTAGATTTTTCAAACAGTAACGTGCGCTGTCAGAAAAACAAAATGTTACAAAAATGTTAACAACTAATATAAAAATAATTACATTGAAGTTGCACACGTGTAATATTGACTTAAAAAGACAATGGTAGTATAGTAAAATTGTCAGCAGGACTTAGGAGGAAAGTACTACTGAGGAAACAGAAGATTACTACATGGGAAAGGGTAACAAAGCTGTAATAATTTTGTGAGTAGAAGGAGTAAGACTTACGGGATTAGGCTTTGGAAAAGGGTATAATAATGAAATATGTAAGTAAATTTGTAGCCGGATTATTTGTGCTGGCTGTTGTTTCTGTGACTTCTTTGTCGATTCATGCAGGTGTAAAGGAAGCAAAGGCAAGCGAGCAGGTGGAAGTGATTGCATTTGACACAGTTGTGGAGAATGAGGAAACTGAGACTGTGACAATAGAGAGTAAAGAGGTTTCAACAGAGGAATGTGTGGAGGCCGTTGTGATAGAACCTGAGACAGTGGCGAAGGCGGAAACAGTGGCTGCAAGCAGTCTTAAGAATGCAGGACAGGGTGAAGGCCCTATGGTAGTAGATGGCTGTGAGGTTGTTGGATTTGAAAGTGAAGCAGAGAGAGCAGCATATGTGGATGCGTTATCGGATGAGTATGAGGTAATTGCATCAGCTACAGTTCAGAGGGAATGGACAGAAGAGGAGATAGCCAAGAATTATACCATGGAGCAGAAGTCGGTTATGATTTCTAATGGTAAGAGTATGGGATATTGGTTATATAAGCCATATGAGACAGATGAAAAGATGCCGCTTGTTATTTATTTACATGGCAAGGATGGCTGTGGCAGCAATCTTGATAGATTGATGAAGATTCAGGGGATTCCGCAGTATATCAATGAGGGCAAGATTTATCCGAATGCAGTTGTTATTTCGCCACAGTGCCCTTCAGGCTCAAGCTGGACAAATCAGGCAGATGCTGTAATGGAGCTGATTGAGGCTGTTGTGGCTGAGGAAAATATTGACCGTTCCAGAATCTCCTTAACAGGTGCAAGTCTTGGAGGAATCGGTACTTTCAATATTGCAATTAAGAATCCAAGCTATTTCTCTGCAATTGTGCCGGTGTGTGGTTCAGTATCAGCAGCCAAGTGTAGTGTTTTAAATAATGTACCTGTGAAGATTTATCATGGAACCAGAGATACAGGTATGGGCTTTAGTGTTAAGGATGCTGCAGTCATTATCGCAGAGAATGGCGGTAACTGTGAGTTAAATATGCTAGAGGGTAAGGGACACGAAATCAGATACGTGTACTATGATGATACCTATCATGTTCTTGACTGGATGATTAGCCAGCAGAGAACAGATGTGACTCCATAAGAGTTGCAAATAACGCAAGTTATTAAACAGATAATTCCTAATATAGATATAGAATAAAGTATAGCAAGGCGGGCATTCGAAGATTCGGATGCCCGCCTTGTTATAAAGTTGTCGAAATCATAAAATGGTTATGTTATAATGAGAGCCGAAAGACTTGGAAAGGCATGGTTCACACATGAATTTAATTAACATTGAGAATATTACAAAATCATATACGGATACATTGTTGTTTGATGATGCGTCCTTTTCGGTAAATGAGGGGGAAAAGGTTGGTATCATTGGAATCAACGGAACGGGTAAGACAACGCTTCTTAAGATGCTGGTAGGCATTGAAGAGCCTGACAAGGGAAAGATTACCAGAGCTAATAATATGGTGATTCGTTATCTTCCGCAGAATCCTGTGTTTAAAGAAGGAGCGACGGTTCTCCAAAGTGTAATGGAGGGCAATTTAAATACTCATAATGAATGGTCTTTGGAAAGTGAAGCAAAGTCCATGCTGCAAAAGCTGGGAATCACGGATTATGACCAGAAGGTAGA
>SVFJ01000056.1 GCA_015056925.1 Lachnospiraceae bacterium
CACTCAAATCCTTATTTATGCTACCCTCAAAATACATAAAATTGTCTAATACCAATAATTGTTTATCTGTTAATGCCATTGTCCAATTCTCCTCCATAACGATATGTATAATCGCCTCTCTCTACATCTGATACATTCTCTCTTGTTATTTGCTCATATTTATCCTCTGTCATACAATACACATTCATATAAGGATTTCCAACCTTCGCCTCTCCTAACGCTATTAGAACCTGCTGTACCAACCTCTCATTAGCTGCTTCACTTCCACAATCATGCAATATCACTTTCACTACATAATCCGCACAATCATTTCCTATTTCTTCCAGATACTCCTCATACTGCTCTAATGAACTATACTTATTATCTACATAACTCCCTGTACTTTTTACGTACATTTTATATTCAACCAGAATCTCCTCCAACTTCTTATTTACTCTAGACTCTACTTCCGCTCGAATTACCACGGGATAATAGTCATCCGAAAACTTATTCTCTTCCCGATTTCTCCAACGATTTACATTTATCTGCTCTTTTTCATCCAGATTTGACTCGCCTATAACCGTACAATACCATCTGTCATAGCTGTCATTATGTATGGTTTCTGCAAAACCTTCTACCTGTAACTCCACTCCATACTTCTCATACATATGCGCCAGCATTTCTGCCTCTTTCTTCTCTGTGTTCTGGCATCCTGTCAGTGCCAACGTCGCCGACATCATCGCCGACAGGATGCAACATTTCTTTTTACTCATCATTGCTCTCTCCTTCAATCTTTTATGACTCCGAAGCTACTACTGTAAATAGGCTATAATTGCCTGTCTGCATATTAGCAGCATCAAAATATCCATCTGCATAAAATCCCATATAGTAGGATGTGTTTGCCTCCAGATTCATTACTTCGCCATCAATTTTAATGACATCATTATGTAAAACCATGCAGCAATAGTTTTCCATCTTATAAAAGTCATCCTCTTGATTTAATGCAAAATAATTATCCAGTTCCTCTCGTGTAATTCCATATTCGGATAAATCATTTACAATATAATTAACTGCCTCTTCTGCAAGATAAATCTCGTATGCACCACTGTAATAATTATCATCCTGACAATCTTCTGACTGATACCACGCAAAGCTCTCATCTTCCTTGAAGCAGATTACTGAACCGTCTCCACCGGAAAATTTCTTACCGGCGAACTCTTCCATACCTTTATTAACCGTTTCTTCCTCACTTTTTACGGTTTCATTTTCTGTATGATTACTTTGACAGCCTATTACGCCCACAGACAATGTAATTATATTCAACACTAACAACAATTTCTTTCTCATTTTACTCTCCTTACTCTTTCTCACCCGGTAGCTTATATACATATGGTTCCACTCTACCGGAATCCGATGTATATTTATAGTTCTTATGACTTGGGTAATTATATTTCTTGGATAAATATGGCTGATATCCACTGATAAACAATAAACAATTATCCTTCTTTAATCTTTGAATTTCTGAAGCATCCAAGAGTTCTCTTCCTATCTTATCAAAGTTAGTACTAAAGGAACCCTGCTTGCCCTTTGAACGGCTGTATGTTTTCTTATCGAAAGTACCCTTACCCAACAGCTTACTAATATAATCTAGCGTATCAAAATGACGAATTCCGCCTAAATATAAGAATACCGAACAGTTATCCAATACTGTTCCCCATGATTTCTCATACATTTCCTTAATCTGGTCTAATGACTGTAAAATAATTGAAATTCCAATTCCAAAGGAACGTGCATAAGATAAAATGTTTTCAAAATTAGGAATCTTACCGGTATTATAGAACTCATCACAAATAAAACGCACAGGAACCGGGAGCTTCTGATTATGCTTGACCGTTGCACAGTATTCAAGCTGTTCAAATAAAACAGTGTATAGCAAGTTGGCAATAAAGTTATAATTCTTATTTGTAGGCGGTAATATAATAAACAATGCCGTTCTACGCTCACCAACCAGGTCTAATTCCATTTCATCCTTGCTAAAGATTCTTCTTATCTGCTGTTCATCAAATGGCGCAAGCTTTGACAATGCTGTTGCTGTAACCGACTGTGCTGTTTTCCCTTTACATTTTGTACGGAAATCCTCCCAGTTACGTATTGCCGGATTTGAATGCATATCGCCAAACTTTTCCATTAATAATACACCTTGTGGTTTCTTAGAATTCGCATATCCGGTCAATCTATCCTCACAATACTTGTCAATAGCCTTCATGGCTTTTTCTGTTGCTACTGCTAAACCCGACGTAACTACATCTTTCTGCCCTAACATTGTAGTCAAAGACTCAATCTCTGTTTTATACGCCATAATTCCTTGGTTCATATCTGAATGAAGCGGAATTGCAATCTGTTTACACAATACATTGTACTCAAGTGGTAAGGAAGACTGATAGTTTACCACTTTCTTTACCGTCTTATGGAATTCCATGATAGCCATTGCAGCCTCATAACAGCCGTCTGCATCTCCATACTGTGTAAACATTGTATCCAATTTGGTTGGATTGCTATATCTGTCATCTTCATCTGAAACCTCAAAATAACGGAACAACTTCATTACGGTTGCCATATTCTGTTCTTCCTTCGGATAGCACTCATATACAATATAGAAAATAGCCTTTAATAATACTTTAGCCATATCCTCCCAAAATGGGTCCTGGGATGACTTCTCATCCTTTTCCGAACGGCTGTCAAATATACTTGAAATCAAAGAAGAAATCTGTTCCTCATACTTGTCCTCAAAAATATACGCAAAAGGATTAAAGCAAAATGAACGATTCTGTTCCTTCAGATTTAATACCTTTATCTCATATCCATTTCTTTCCAGATGATGACCTACCTTGGATAATATCTCTCCCTTAGGGTCCGTAACAACGATAGACGGACTGTATGGATTATCGCTACACTGTAATATATTTGGCAAAACATATCCTCTGGTCTTTCCGCTACCGGAACCACCAATAATCATCGTATTATTGTTCAATTCATAATTATACATACAGATTTTCTCTGTCTGCGTATAGATGATATTACTTCCCTCTGTATACATCTGATTGGCTTCTGCCTTTTTTTCTCTCTTTTCTTTACCACTGCACTTTTCTTTCTTGATTCTCTTTAACTGTTCCTTTTTAATCTTATCTGCATGTAAATGCATAATCTGGGCAGGTGTTCCCCACTTTGATGTACCAAATTCTTTATCATTGATGAAGTTCTTCTTATTTGTAGAAATATAAGCAACCACAATAAACCATACCAATGCAACAATACAAACAAATGTTTTAGTGCTGTTTCCTATCACAATATGAAATGGCTCACTTACCAATCGTGCCATAACTTCTTCCAATAATTTTGCAATATTTACGCTTTCTCCTACTGCCAAATTCCAAACCATTTCATCATATTCTGCTGCCACATGCACTGCTAAAAATACTGCTAATAGCAGAACAACGATTGCAATGATTATATTATCCGCTTTCTTCTTCTTTGGTTCCATGTCCTCTTAATTCTCCTTACCTATTTATCTTACAAAATCCTTTATTGCACCTTTGCTTATCTGCTCTGCTGCTCCTTTTGTAAAACCATCTGTCATTTTTAATTCTCCGTTTAGGCTTCTTATTATCGTAGGCTTAGGTGGTTCTATCCCTTCCCGTAAGACTCCTGATGCATCTATGTACAGACTAAGCTTTGGCGTATCAAACAGCATATTCATATTGTCCTGTGACTGACCATAGCTTTCTCTTCTGATGGTTCCTTCCGGTGCTTTTATTAATGGCTGTTCCTGATTCTTGGAGCGTAGCTCTACACCGATGAAATTATTATATATGTCATAGCATTTATTTATTGTATAGTTGCTTCTCTCAGGGGTTAGTAATCCATTCTCTGATACTGCTTCTGCCAGCAAGTCTGTCTGTCCTTGAAGCGTCATCTCGTTACCTACTACCTCCCGTCCCATCTGTGACAGGATATCATAAACACATTCTTTTCCACCGTTTGGTTCACTATAAATGCTTTGTAGCTGCTCCTTAGGGATTCCGTTGATTGTCTGAAAAGCATCATTCTTAAATATCTGACCTATCTCTGTAACAGGGAAGACCTTCTTATGGAAATTATTCTGCTCTTCTATTGCCTGTGGAATAAATACAATTAGATTGCTTGATACGTTCTTACTCTCTCCCATAAGCTTAGAGGATATCAGGTCATCCAATGCAGGCAGATTATCTCCAAAGCCACAGGTACCGGCATTCTCTAGACGATTCCAATCTGCGTCTGTTCCACTGATGATTTGGTTGATGTAGTCTTCGTTATCGCCAACAATGTTTTCTAATGCTTCTACTAAATGTTTTCTTTCCTTACCAATTAACATTCCTGCTGGTAAATCGCTTATATAAGTTGCCTCATCTCCCAGCTTCTTAGATACTCCATCTGCTATCTCCCATGCACATACAGGCTTACCATCTGCCTTGATACCATGGATTCCAGAATAACCTAATATAATAGTTCCCTTAGGAACAGTGAAATCCATCTTCTCTATCTCACCATGTAAATCCTTCACAAACTGTGCTATCTGCTCATCGCTTAACTTTCCTGTCGGAGATATGTCTTTTTTATCAGTACGCCAGCCATCAATAAAATCCAAAATATCCTTTACGGTATTGTACTTAGATGTTGTTAACTGTTCTATACTTTCTGCATTCACCTGTGACAACTCTTTTGTTACTTCCACTTATCTATTCCTCTCTCTTTCTATCCATGCTATACTTCTTCATCCTTAGCATTGTACTTCTGCTTTGGTTCTGCTAAGATTTCTACAGTTACTTCCTGTACCTGTGATGGCTCTAAGCCTCTATATGCATAAGCTGTAAAGGCTTCTACTATTATTTCCTTTAGTTTCTCTGTTCCACATCCACTTTCAAACCATGCCTTAGGTACACTTATCCAATCAATGAACCAGTGTACTTTTAAATCATTATCATATCGGCTACCTTCCGTTTTTCTATGTCCTTCAATATCAATCAAAACATTATCTATATACATCCCATATGATTCGGGCATTTCTAATCCTCCTCCACCTCGCGAAATTAAAACCATATTTCTCTCTCTATCTACTACCCAGCTTCTTGGCTCATCTATAGGATCTCCTGTTATATATGTAAACCCTATCTGTGCAACATACTTTCTATCTTCTTCGTTTGTTATTCTTTCTGCTATAAATGCCATTTCTCTATTCTCCTTTTTCCATATGTCTGTTTTCTTCTATACTTCTTCTCCCTTAGCATTGTACTTCTGCTTTGGTTCTGCTAAGATTTCTACGGTTACTTCTTGTACCTGTGATGGCTCTAAGCCTCTATATGCATAAGCTGTGAAGGCCTCTGTAATGATTTGTTTTAGTTTCTCTGTTCCACATCCGCTTTCAAACCATGCCTTGGGAGCACTTATCCAATCGATAAACCAATGTATTTTTAAATCATTATCATATCGGCTACCTTCCTTTTTTCTGTGTCCTTCTATATCAATTATATGGTTATCCACATACAATCCATATGCTTCTGGCATTTCTGGTCCTCCGCCTCCTCTTGACACTAATATCATATCCCTTTCTCTATCTACTGCTCCAAATTCCGGGTCTGTTATTAATTTACCAGATATATAATTTGTAAATCCTTTTGATGCTACATAGTTTTTATCTTCTTCACTTCTAATTTTTTCACCAACAAATGCCATTTCTTCCTACCTTTTCGCTCTCTTTTATTTCTCTATCTTAATCAATGGTGTTATATTATGTCAACCAATTAGGCATAGCCAAAGCATTATATGAGCTTTGGCTATGCCTATCTTCTATACAGTATTACTCTTCAATCAAATTATGAAATGCTGCTGTAACATCTTCATATTCCTGTGGACTGTAAATGTTAGTAATCTCTACGGTTGCATCATAATCTGTTTCCACCAAATTGTAGCGGAAAAACATAATATTATGCGGACAAATTGCCATATACTGCTGTATATCCTGTTCATCGAGCTTGAAAACGGAATATACGGTTCCATCGAACATAATATCCTCATATGAATTACCTGACAGTACATGCATATACACTGTTTGCTCAGATATATCCGCTTCCTCTAAACCACTCTCTACAAGCGCGCTCCACGCCTGACTTACTCTGGTAAACTCTTCGTCATCTGCCATCTCTGACACATAAGTCATAGAGCCATCCGGCGTAGCCTCACAGCGATAAAGCATGACATCTGTTGTCATACCTGCAACATACTGGCGTCCTAACTGCCCTGCTGTAAATATGGTTAATAAACGAAGCGTATGTTCCACGCCCTGTTCATCTTGGATTGTAAATAATATTTCCTGTTCTTCTGTATTAAAATCTTCACTCATACTCTAACTCCTTATCCTAAAACAACTTTTCTTATTATCAATAACACCATAATATGCAACGGGTAAAAAACATAAAAAATCCATTTTGGTATTCTTATTTCGCTGTCCTTTTTACGCAATATCATAATAAGCGGTATTGCCGCCAAGGATAGCATCTGCATCAAAGACTGATTCTCTGCTTCCACAAATACATAAAATCCGTTTAACACAACCATCCATATCGGTAATTGGTGTATCTTTATCTTTTCCTTGAAGAAGGTGTAGTAAAATACCATTGGAGTTAACACTCCATAAAATCGGTAATCCGTATGCAGGAATGTACTCCTTTGTATCAATATTATTATGGTAAACGCTATTACAGTCTTCGTAATATCGTGTAACGTATGTATACGCTCCACCAAATATAACAATACAATTGCCAATAACCATGTCGCACAGGTATTCAGTCCACTTGTCCAATCACTACCTTCCATCACATAGAAAGGATATTGGGAAATCAGAAACAAACACCCTACATTTATAAAATACTTTTTAAGCGTACCTTTCTGAGAGCTATAAAAATAACCTCTGGCAATGCAATACGCATATAACGGCATCGCTAATCTGCCGAGCAGTCTTAATACAAAACAATCCGGAAATAGTATAATACCAACATGGTCTATTAGCATAAATATCAAGGCAAATAACTTTATCATGAATCCTCACTTACGCTTTTTGTATTATTCAACATCTTGTAATAATTTTGAGTTCCCGAAAACAGTGTCTGTATCTGTTCATAGGAACGTCCATTTCGATAATCCTTAGAAGCGTCATAATTATATGCTTTGGTATCATATGTATCCGTATAAAATCTGGTTATTCCAAACTCTGACTTAATCTGAGACATAATATCTGCATACGCCTCTTCGTTCATCGTGTCCCCTGCAGGGTCATTGGTAAAGATAAATCCATACCATCTACGAGATGAACTATCATGTACATTCTTTTCCAATAACCAAATACCATAGTACTGTCTTGGATAAAAGTACTCTCCATATGTAGATGCCGTATACTGTCCTGATACACCGGTAAAGGTCATAACATAATAATCTCCATTTAAAGAAGCATCACTTAACTCCGGATATAATGGGTTTTCCATTACTTGTGGTACAGAATAGGAATCATACATTGTATTAGATAAACTTGTTGACGGCACTACATAGTTCTGCACATAATTCTGTATGCTTGACTTAATCTGTGCATCTGTAAGCTCTATTGCAGGTGACAGCCTATCCAGTCCACTATAAATATACATGACAACATTCTCATTGTATGGAGTAATGTAGGCATCCTTGTCAAACTCAAAGCTTTCGCCCAGATGTGATGTCATATCCTTGTCCTTATTCCATGCTTTTTTGGCTTGTTCCTCTGCTAATGCCTTGGCTTTCTCCCAAGCCTCACGCATAGCCTCCTCATAATCATTGCCTTCTCTTCCATCCTTCTTATCTGCAATTTCATTTGCTTTCGTAGGATTCCATACAAAATATGTTGTTACTTCTGCTGCCTCATTTTCCGATACTGCTACACGATAATTATTATTCAGTAAGAGATTTCCACCTAAAAGCTCTATACTGTTCGTATCATTTGCCTTTATCGCACCTTGTGTTTTCTTGGTAATACGGCTAGTCTTAACCTCCTCCACACTTACTAAGGAGTTACATCCTGTCAGCATTGTAATCACTAATGTGGTTATTACACTAAATATTAATTTCTTTTTCATCTTTTTCCTCTCTGAACAAAAAAACCTATCTTTCATTTTCTGAAAGATAGGCTTTTTACATTATCATACTTAAATAACTACTGTTGAATAGAGCAACAAAATAAAGGATGTTACATATCCTATTTTGGTCATAAATGGCATAAGCTTCATCCGCTCTGATAAAAATCTTACAAACAATACTAAAATCCCATAACATAAACAAAACATTAATACATCAAAAACAAATAAAAGCATACTACATTCCCCTTTCAAACTAAGCAAGCCAATATAATCTGATAATTATATTATACATGTAATTGTCAAAAAGTATACTTTATTTGTCTAAATTGTGCGAAATTAGATATTTGTATTAAAATTTGCGCATTAGTTTGCTTGTGTTTCAACAGACACCTACATTCATCTTATTCTTTTATGCTATTTTTATCTTGATACATCTTTGTTGCAAGCTCTATAAAATCCACACCTAAAACATTAGAATATTCTATCAGACTTTCCATCCTCTTTTCCAATATCTTTCTGTGCTTTTCGGCTAATCTTGGTACACAGTCGGGTACCACATAAAAACCTTTTCCTTGCAGCGCATAAAGTACATCCTCATCCACCAGTGAACGCATCACGGCAGAAGCGGTTGTAACTCCAATATTATAATCCTCTGAAATCTTTTTAATTGTTGGTGCTTGTCCGTCCTCTCCGTAATAGCCACGAATGATTTTCAATTCCAAATCATCCTTTACCTTCCGACTATCCGTTGCTCTTTTATCCATGTAACTACCATCCATTTTCATAAAACTCTTCCCCTTTCACACTAAAACGTACTTTACTTCAATTAATTATTTCCCCTCATCTGTCATTTCATCCACTGCTCGTCTGGTGCGGATAAATCTTACTACAAGATATGCCACTACCAAAACAACCAGTAAGCCTAATGTGAACCATGATTTCTTGAGATTCTCGAATACATCATCCCAAATACCAGGTTCTTTCTCTTCTGCGGTTACCGCTATTGTTTCTTCAGGCTCTTTGTCCTCGATAACTCCTTCGTTCTTTAACTCCTGCTTAATCTCCTCAATATCTTCGCTTTCCAGCTCAGCTACAAATTCCTGCATCTCTTCTGCAGTAATATCACCTGTTGCCTCCTGTGAAGGCTCTACTGTATAAGTACTGGACATCTCTTCTGCATAGCTTCTACCTGTAATAAAGTTGTATGGGAAGTTATAGGTACGGTAGTAGTTTACCTGCCAGTTTAAGAACTCTTCGTACGCTGCGATTACTTCTTCTGAGTTGTTACCTTTCCAGCTACCTGTTGCCACATCTAATAATTTTGCAACACCCTTATCTCCATCCATTATATAGGAATTTACTGATACATTATTTGCCGCATTTGCCATACTTGCAAATCTCAAATAAGTTTCTGTATATATTATCACTTCATAACCGGTCAACTTATCAAATTCACCTTCGGACGCATCCTTTACACATTCCAAATAGGTCTCGGAATAAGGAATTCTTGTAATCATATCGTATTTACTTATACATGAACTCCATGTAGCATCTGTTTCAATAAATGATATTGTTTCCACAAATTTATCAAACAAAGCCTTACCTTCTGCTATCAATTCTTCATCAGTGGCATATATAATTGGAGCTGATGTAGTTACCGCGGATTCTGTTACTTCCTCCAAATTATCTCCTGATGATAAGCCAAATCGTGTCAATAAATCACTGACATATGTCATTTCCTCTTCTGATAATTCTTCTGACTGCATTCCATTTACTTCTGTTGCATATGCTGTAGTACCTAGTGTCATCACTAATACTACAGACAATAATAATGTAGCTAATCTTTTCATATTTTTATTCCTCTCTCTACCTAAATTCTAGTAATTTAATTGTGCATATCCATATATAACTGATGCATGCAGACTATACTTTTTAATCTTTACTGCATCACCGGAATTGCCCTCTACCGTATAGACAAAATCATTATCTCTTCCGATTATAATACCTATGTGGTCTGTATGCCCATCGCACTGCCAATCAAAGAAAATACAATCTCCTGGTGCAATGTTACTATAATCATGTGTGAACTGACCGGCATTATCAAAGTAATCTGCCAGTGTCTGACAGTATGCATTATTAGATGTCGTTGGATAAGCTGATGTTGCTGACGGTGTCTTTCTCATACACCAATGAACAAAGCAAGCACACCATTCTACACGACTCGGAAAACCATAATATGTCCAATAAGTTCTACCTCCCACATTGCCAACCTGCGTAAGCGCCAAGTCAACCACCTCGGAATTACCTGTTCTTGAACCGCTTTCCCATACTACACTGTTAAGCTCCGCCTTCTGTAAGCCACCTCCATAGGTTCCATGGGATACCATCGCCATCATATTCTCATATATCTCATAATAATCCTTTAAATTTGCCAGCTTATCCTTGTCATCCTGTGTAGGATTGGTAAGACCGGCAAGGTCATTAATTGGCGTCAAGAAAATCTCATCTACTAACGCATAAATTCCCTGCATATTCAATGTATAGGTCTTTACCTTATGACTATCGCAGTAAGAATAGCCGTTACAGTGATGTGTGGATGTACAGCTATGTCCACAATTGCTTGTTCGATTATATCTTGGAGTACAATAAACTGTTTTGTAACAAGAAGAGCCACAAGAATGACCACAATATTTATCACAAGAAGAATCACATACATGTGTACAACTACCATTCCAAAAACAAGTCCACCCACATGAATGAGTGCATCCACCTGCACAATCATCACAAGGACCATGATTACAATCGTGTACTGTCCTTCCATTACAAGTATACGTATAATAACAACAATCGTCACATATATAAGATGCATGTTCTTCACTCTTGATATGCGGGCAAGCATTAACTCCTGATAATATTGCATGGATATGATGACATTGCCCATGTGCCAGATTGGCTATACCTGAACCATCTATCAAGTTTTGTCCGCAATACTCTGTGGAATCGGCATGTGTTATAGTAAATATCTTATTGTACATATCCTTTAGCTCATCTTTTGCATCTCCTTCAGTAGGTTCTAAATCATATTTCATCAGAATCACCGCATTAAACAAAGGCTCTAGCATCTCTATAATCTCATCATCTGTATAAAATGCACTTGATACACCAGCCAACGTAGGCTCTACAATTACACCTGTTCCACTTACTGCATCTGTCCTTAGTCGCACGATATCATATGAGCCACCATTTGATTTCCAATCATTCGCCATATCATCTGCCAATTCTTGACGAGTCTTGCCTGCAAGCTTTGGTATTCCATGCGATGGGTCTGTCATAAACTCTCTCACTGAAAATTCATCATCCCCCCCAAAAAATGAAAAAATACCACTAAACATATTAGCAACTATCGTAACAGGTGCTGATAATACCGTAAGACCTCCACTCGCAATTACTACTATTAATAGAATCGGAAGTATTACCCTTGATGCCATAGATTTTATGTTATTAATCAAAAAGGACACTATAGAACTTCCTGCCGATGCTGCTGCATTAAATGCGCCACTTCTTATACGGCGCAATCCGTGACTCCAGGCTTTTCTTAAGCCATTTGCTCTTGCAAATGCCAAGCCATTATAAGCAGTCTTACCTATAAACATGGTAGCCTGACCTGTCTTAATACCTGTCTTTACAATAGCTTTCCCTGCACCAAAGCCAGTCTTTATAGCACTTTTCCCCAATCGATAGCTTGTATCTGCCAACTGTATCGTATGGCCGACACCTTGCAGAGCATAATTATCCGTAGACTTCAAGAGTCCTGCCCCCATGACAGCTCCTGTTCTAGCTACCCCTACTCCTGTCTTTGCGACCTTCACTGCTCCCTTGGTAACCCACTTAGCACCAACCAAGGTTCCTCTCACAGTTAATCCCAATCCAGCCTGTGCATAAGGAAGTGCCCTTGCCACATTACGTAACACAAACGTCTCCGCCTTATATATAGCATAGGATACAGACAATGCTCCTGTCATTGTACCTCTTACAATAGTGTATGCTTTTCTGCCCGTAACAATAGCCGTATTGATACCTTGTCTGATATGTGTAACCCCTGTTCTAATATTATCTACCGTATTTACCATTCTAGTCTGAATGGTATTCACCGCATTGGTCACTCTTCTGGAGATAAAGGTATTACTTAAACCTGACTGTACTGCCTCAGCTTTAAAAATCGCTGCTGCCTGCTTTGATATCGGAAACACCTGCATACCTGCTGCCATATTATAAGCATTAACTACTGTTACAGTGGTTAATCCAACCTGTGTCGCCACTTGATAGGTACCTACTGCTGTAGCGGCGACGCCAAGCCCTGCTCCCGCTACTCCAATGGCACCCGCCTTGACTACCTTGGGTGTCGCACTAACAATAGTCTGTGCTGTTTTAAAAGTAGCCGTTGCGGCTCTTGCACTCTTAATCACACCGGATGCCGTGCTGTTTGCAAGCGAATCATCCTTTCCCAGTTCTGACTCTGCTTTTCTAACACCTCTGGCACCTACCCTTACTAATTCACTGCTCTTTAATGCTTTTTCACCATTTCGAATTAGGTCATTCTTGGGTATTGTCTTATTTTGATACGATGCTAATGTACTCTTTGTGTAGGCAGTTAATCTAGTCGCACCATTAATTATCAATGTTGGACCTAATGCTTCTCCCTGCATTCCATTACTTGTCGTTGCCATCTGCTGTCACACTTTCTGTTCCCATGATTTCTCCAATAATCTTATCTACCTCATCCTTACTCATGTCCTCACCAAACTTAGTTGACATTAATTTATATAAGTAAGAATCTGTTGGGAATCTATCTCCAAAAGGTACAATAACCTTCTCTGCAAACAGCAATCCATTACCACTGTCTGCACCTGTAACATATCTTCTCTGATGGTCTGAAATATTTAACAATCCGCTTAGTATCTCCAAATCATCCGGTGACTGATTCAGCATCATGATAAAGTCTGAGTTATCCAGCATTGCCTTTGCTTGGTCAGAGCGGAGCAAATCCTTTACTGACTGCGTGATACCTGTAATACACAAACCATACTTTCTACCTCGCTTATAAAGCTGCTGTAAATAATCTGCAGAGGTATAGTTCTTAAACATAACGTGAATCTCATCGCAGTAACAATAGGTTCTGACACCCTTATTCTTATTAGCAATCATAGTATTCCAAATGAAATCAAACATAATGGTCAACGCAATCTGCTTTAACTGTCCATTAGTAATATCACGAATATTAAATACCACAATACGATTATCAATATTTACATTGGTCTTATGTGCAAATACATCCATCGTACCAAGAGTATAATACTCTACACCCTCTGCAATTGCTCTGGCATCCAAAGAGGTCGTCTTTTCTCTGTCAAATTCTCTCTGTAAGTCCATTAATGTTGGTATACACTCTTTATCAAATCCGGACTGAATATAGTTCTCATAAGTACGAAGCATACATCTATCAATTACCGAACGCTGCTGTGCTGTAATCTCACTGACACTGCTATAATCTCTGCTGGTTGTAATCATTGCCTCTACAATAGATACCAGATAATCTGACTTCTTCTTCAAGGCCTTATCCATTGCCTCATTCAGAGATACAGTCTCAAGTGTATCATCATCATCCAAACCATACTCCAAAGGCATGTCCATTGGATTAATATAATTGGTACTGGTAGGCGAAATCTTGACTACGGTTCCTCCAAATGCTCTGGCGAAATCCGAATATTCGTTCTCCGGGTCAATGATAATAACGCCCGTCTTATCCTCTCCTAAGAGTACATTCAAGATTTCTCTCTTCGTTGCAAAGGATTTACCCGAACCTGATGAACCTAATACGAATCCCGATGGTGTCTTCATCTTGGTACGATTTACTATAATCAAATTACCTGAAATTTGGTTCAAACCATAGTAGAAACCACCACTTTGGAAGATTTCCTGACTTGAGAACGGCATAAATACTGCCAATGCTTCTGTAGTCAGCGAACGGTCTACTGCTGTTTCCTTTGGAATATATCCAAATGGAAGTGTCATCTTCCATGCTTCTTCCTGCTGAATCGTAAAGGTATTTAACTGACAAGTATACTTTCTTGCCTTACTCATAACCGTCTTACAGTTCTCATCCAAATCCTCTATGGAGTTACCGCCAACACATACTGTTATATTTACAAAGAACAGCTTCTGATTCTTATTTAATAAATCATCATAGGTTTGTAAAATATGACTGTATGCATCCTTAATGGAATGTTTAATGGTAGATGGGTCATAACCTGCCTTAATCGCTCTCTTCTCTGCATCAATCTTATTCATCTCAATACCTGTCATCTGCTTTCTGACAAGTCTGAGTGCCTTATCCTGTGCCAAAGACTCTACTGACAGAGAAATCGTAGTCGGAAACTGATTATCTCCCAAGTCACAGAGAAATTCATCTGACAAACCTGCTGGAAGATTCGTCAAATACATGACACGATAGTAATAATCGTCTATCTGTAACTCTTTTCTATCAAACATCATAAAGCTTGGAGCAATCTCATCTAAGGACGAAATACCATTCTCCTTCAACCAGTTATAGTCGATATGAAGTTCTCCCTCATGTCCTCTTCTGAACTTATCATGGAAATACTCTAATCTCTCCTCAGTGGTCAATGCAACACCATCTGAACCGATACGACGAAGATTCTGTACAATCTCTGCATCAATCTTATGGAATCTCAGCAGTGCATCGTATGGATTACCGGCATCAATCGTTACTACAACATAGATTTCCTTCTGGATATCATTCTTACCCTGTACAATAGCTCGTCTTAAAACTTTATCATTGTACTCCTTACGATGTCTGTCAAATCTATCACCAGCCATCTTGTAAAAAATCTTTCTCTCCTGCTCTGCCTTAGATACGGTACGCTTATCCACTACAATCTGATAATGTACATCCTCTGAAAAATAATTATGAAACTCTGCCAGACGAAGGAATGAATTCTCTCCTTCCTCAGCCTTCTGCATCTTATAGTTAATATCCTTTACTCGGTACATCTTAGAGTACTTATTAGGCTGTACCTCAAAGATACCCTCTTCATAGTCTGCTATAATCGGTATAGACTTCTGTACAGACTTCGGAATCGTAGTCTTTGCAATTCTACGCTTCTTCATCTGATTATTCTCTTTTCTAACCTTAGTCTTCTTACCGTCATTAATCTCTTTGATTCTTAGCTTAGTACGTTGCTCTCTCCATGCCTTGAGAACCTTCTGTTCCTTCGCGGTAGGTACATATTCAGGATTCTCCTTGATACGTGCTTCGATAGCTTCTGCATTTATCTGTACCTTTGTCTTTGGCTTTTCTTTTTTATTATTCTTATTGTTCTTATTATTCTTATTACCGCTTCCGCCGGACTTACCGCCTCTTCTGACAGTAAGAAGCTCCTCTGCATACGGGTCATAATCACATACCGACTTTGCCTCAGGGTCAGAGGTATAGACCAACCGTCCCTTCTCCTCTGCTTCCGCAATTAGAAAATCTCTCTCTTCTGTTTCCATTCTCTTTCTCTCCGCCAATGCTTTTCTCTCTTTGCTTGTCTTTGGCAAGCTTGCTGCTATCGCTCTATTCTGAATATCTCTATGTACATTCTCTATCTTATACTTGCGCTTTCTAGGATAGAGCCACTCAAACTTAAACCATGCTACAGCAAATCTCTCCATGGGCAATCCATGAAACTTTATAAATCCTATGGATAACAAAGGAAGCGCAACCAATATAATCAGCCATGACAGCAAATCGCTATCTATGTGTCCATTTCCAAAGTAAAAAAGAGGTACACATATTAGCAATGTCAATGCTGTGCATATCAACTGTCTAGCAGTCAACCCAAACATAATCGTTTCCTTATAGGTTCTTACCTCATCAGGAATTCTAATTGATATATTTGCCATAAATAACTCCTCTCATTAACCGGCATCCATAATTGACTTCGCCCAACTACTACACTTAGTAATACTCATAACCAAAACAATTGTAAAAAGCAACATATCATAGCACAAATCACTTACCATAACACTATTTGATACACCTGACGATAACGTTCCGTTAACTTTTGTTTGAAACGAATTCAATAACAATGACCCAAATAACTTTATGCAGACATACATCATTACACCCTGCAAACAGACTGCAATATAGTTCTTAAAAAACTTCATTGGTATCCGGCTCAAGTTATCTCCTTCTCCCAATGGTAAGAAAGCACAGGGAATTGGTGAAATAATCACATACACCAATATCTCAAAAATACGACCATATGCCATTACTGCAACTAACACACCGCAAATCTTAATTCCTATCTGCAAAAGCAATACCGATACCAATAATCCTATGGCATTTCCCAGACCTGATACTCCATCTATATAAGGGTCTATAACATCCGCACAAATATCTGAAATATCTATATCTGTACCATATCCTCCGTTTTTCATATGCGTTATAAAATTTGTACACTGTCTGTAACATGCTTTCAAAAAATCCGGAGCTTGATCTACGCATACCTTTGCAAGAACTACCTTTACTCCAACCTTTAATCCATGCTCCCACTTTAAAACATCTACTTTTGAAAAAATCTTGGATAACTCTATCAGCATACATATACCTATAATGATGTTGCAAAATAATACAAAAGTACCTCTAAAAAAATATGTAACATACCACCACATAGATGTAACTGTATTTCCTGTTAATACATCACATGCCTGCATTGCCATAGTATCAAAGCTGTCAAAAGCCGAATGTAATAAATCTTTGACTGTATTTAATATGCCTTCTGTCACTTCTTACTCCCTCTTATCTCTATATACTTAATAAAAGCCACTCAGCATCTGAGTGGCTTTTACCAGAAACCAACTATAGTAACTAAATTATACGAAGAATGTACCTGTTAACTGTGCAATCGCAATAACAAGACCACCTGCGATAACAGTTGAGATACCCTTACTCTTCTGCTCAGCATCATCACTCTTCCATCCAAGAGCAAACATGATACCACCAACAAAGATGATAACTGCACCAAGTCTGTTAACCCACTTCTTAATCTCGTTAGCAAGAGTATTCCATAATACATCGGCACTTGCACCGAACACTGTCATAGATACTACTAAAGTCATTACTAATACTACTGTGATAACAGCTGCATGCTTGTTAAGGAACTTTCCTAATGCCACTTTAAAATTTCTCATTGTTACTTTACCTCTCTTTAACCTTTGGATATTAATTATCTATATCAACCGCCTCTCTGCGGCTAATAACTATGTATTTCACATATATAATGTAATTTGTCACTTATTTACACAGATTGCATATACAATTATACACTTAATCGGTTATGTGACTATGTAGTAATGTCATTATATACAAAAAGGTGTCGAAAATCAACACCTTATTTTAAGAAACTTGCCAAAATGAAAAAGTCATACTAAAGCAAATTTTTTGATATATTTTACAAAAACTTTATAAACGTTCCTATCATTACTTTTAGATGCCACACAAAGTAATAATAACGCCAAATCCATATTAAATGCTTCAACAGCCTCTGCACCTTGACATATGAAGGGCATTCCCAAAATCCTTTGGCCTACATAGAAGCCTGCACAGACCTCATCTTCCGTGCGCTTGTATTCGAGCCTAAAATCAGGTGCTTTCACTGCTGCCAACAGCTCCTGCTCTTTTAATCCACTCATCTTAAGCCATCCGTCTAACAACGCCAAAATATCCGCACTGGCTTCACTGAACTCCTTGCCCTTTGCCATAAAGACTATGTCTTCACTATTCTGCAATTCCTTTATCTGTCTTTGTATATTACTCATGACTTAGTATCCTTCCTACATTCCGCTATCCTACAAACTTTTATATCGTCATAATCACCGTTGTAGAATATTGTAAAATTACAAATAAAATAATCATTGCAATTGCCAGCTTTTCACCTATTTTCTTTCTTTTCTTAAAGCTAATACATATCATAGTCCCAATCGCTAATATTACCTGCGCAATCAAACGTATCTTATATAGTAAGGTACTTGTGGTCATAACAACCGGAAACATGGGAATATATATTACCAAAAAGGCAATTGCAACAAAATAAATCATCCTTTTTACCGAGTACGAAAAGATGTACTTATCTTTATCCCTATCCTTTTTCTTCTGCAATTTCTCTAACTGCGCAACTCTGGGGTCTATTCCTCTTACTTCCAACGCTATATCTCTAAAAAAATCAAACATCCTACTCTTTTCCCTTCCAAATAATCTTTCTTACTACACCTACTATATCCGTTCTATCAAACAATCCATGCTCTCTACTATCATAGCTTATCGGACGATTATCCCCCAACAAAAAATATTCGTCCTCCTGCAAAACTATCTCATCTGCGGCTATCCCTGCATATTCTGTATAAAAATTATACTGTTCTATCTGCGCTCCATTAATGTATACGGCTCCATCCCGAATCTGTACCGTATCTCCCGGTATACCAATCACTCGCTTTATTGCAGTCTGATATGTTAGCTTTGCTAATACAATATCCCAACGTTCAAATGAAAACTCTCCTGTCTCTACAAGACATATACCATCTTCACTAACTGTTGTGCTCATGGAATTACCACTTACAATTACAATTCTGTAAAAATACTTGGAGACCAAAATATAGATAATTGCAATTACTAATACAATTCCTATCTTGATATATCCCTTTTTATAATCATTTTTCATATATTCCTCCTTCTGTTTTCTCTTATCAAAAGGAAAGTGTCCCGGATAAACCGAAACACTTATAAGACAACATCATTATTTGGCCGCAAAGGTTCCATATCTTTTGATGATTTCATAGCATATCTGCTCATTAAAGGTCATCTTTCTTGCGGTTGCCCAATAACCCTTTTTACGGCTTGGGTCAACTTCAGACTGCTCATCCTTCTCATAGTAATACTTCCATACTACCAGTTCACCTTCCTGTGCTGCTAATCCACCTGCTCGCTCATAATCCATAAAAATCTTATAATCCGGATTAACAATGACTGTTCCTTCTCGTTCCCTCTCAATCATTCGGAACATTTCCCGACCAATCATAAATGTATGTATTGTGTACTTTTCCTTTTTCTTCTGTTTATCTACCTTGGTCGTAAGAACCTTGGTCTTCTTCTGCCATTTGTCAATCATAGACATTAATTCCTTCTTGGTCTTATTATCTACTCTGAACTCCTTGAGATTACTTGCACTTTTGTCATTCTTAGCCATAACTGTATTCTGTTCAGATTTCAAAATCGCATAATCCAATTCATCCAACTGAATCGTATCTACATTCTCAACTGCACCATTGATATATAATTCTAAGGACTCTTTAAAAAATACTTTTCCATCATCGAGCTTGGAAATTCTATTCACATCTCCATCATCTAAAGTATACTCAACAGCACCACTTACATTCACACCAAATCTGAATGTATGATTTCCCTTTTTGACAACCAAAATCGGTTGGCTAATTTCTCTCTTAACTTCTCTCATTTGTACTCCTTAGCTATCTAAAAGCTTTTATTACCTAGTCATCTTTATCATCTTACTTTTTATATATTGCCATGTCAACAAAAAAAGCATTACCAAGATAGCTGAATGAACCAACTCTGTAATGCCTTTATCTCTTTGATATACTCTTACTCTTCCTTATTCATATTTCCTCTTATTATATCAAGTGGAGACCTTTTTCCAAAAGTATATCC
>SVFJ01000182.1 GCA_015056925.1 Lachnospiraceae bacterium
ATTTTTCATAATACTCAACAGCTTTTTCGTATTCGCAATAATTTGCCATACAATCACCAAGAAGCGCATAGCTCTGCCAATTATCTCCGAACTTATTTAACATTTCATTCCAACACATCTTAGCCTGTTCTCTGTCATTTTTTACCCAATACAAATACCCTTTATAAAATATCGGTTTAAGCGTAGAAATATTTCGCTCCATGACTTCTATAACATCTTCTGCTTCTTTATAGCGTTTTGAGGCAATAAGTTCATCTAGAAGACAGACATAGCCTCGTTCGATAAATGGATTATTTTTTACAAAATCCTTATAATAATCAATACGCTTAGAATGATTTTCAAAGTTCCAATTAATTTGACTTCCCTGCTGTGCCATTCTAAGTAATGTGTGATTATATTTCTTCTCGGGAACAAGCTCAATGGCTCTCTTCGCCTGCATTTCAGCAAGGTGGCGGAAACCTTCAGCCATATGGTTATATAATCTTGCAAGTACCATTGGATACTTAGCATCATTAACATTTTCACGCTCCATTTTAAGGAGCCGTTCTTCTGCCTGACAAAATGTTTGCAGCTCAATCATAGTCTCATTTTCGACCATTGTCTCAAGTCTGCTAAACCATGCGTCATCAGTCAAATCAAACAGCTCATCTATTGTTACTCCAAAAAATGTAGATATTTTAGGCAGCATCTGAATATCCGGCATCGTAACACCATTCTCCCATTTACTTATACACTGGGTTGATACTGACAAAAATGTGGCAAGCTGGTCCTGTGTAAGTGAACGTTTCAGCCTTAATTCTTTAATTTTATATCCAATATTCATAATGCACCTCCATGTAAAATACAAAACCATTTATGATATATTATACGTTTAACTCCTGACAAAAACAATAACCCGGTAAGTTACTCAATTCACTTATCGGGTTATAGCAAAACTATCAATAATTACTTCTTAACAACCTTCTCAAAATCAGATGCCGGATGCTTACAAAGCGGACATATAAAATCATCCGGAAGCTCTTCTCCTACGAACTCATATCCGCAAATAGTACATCTCCAAATCGTCTGCCCGTCTTCTGTATTGCCCGTATCCTGTGGCTTTGGCTTGATATGATGCATATAATATTCATATGTTACTGATTCATCTTCACTTAAGACTTCCATATCGGTTATTTCGCCGATAAACATTGTATGAGAGCCGAGGTCCTCGGTTTTAGCAACCTTTACGGAGATGTAAGCGTTTGTTCCTTCTGTAACATAGTAAATACCATTTTCACCTCTGGCACAGGCAGCATAATCTGCGAATTTCTCTACCTCTCTTCCTGTCTGAAAACCAAAATGCTCGAATAATTCAAATGATGCCTTCTGGCTGATTACAGATATCGTAAATGCACCTGTACGCATAATCATATCATGAGTATAATTTGCCTTATTTACGCAAATACTAATCTGATTTGGTGTGGACGCTGCCTGAATGGCAGTGTTAATTATACAGCCATTGTCCTTTGCACCTTCTCTTGCAGTAAGGACAAAAAGGCCGTAGCTAAGCTTATACATTGCTTTCTTGTTCATTGTTTTTCACCCTTTCATTTTATATATGATGTTGTAGTCAAAAGATACTAAACGAATTTTTCTGTGCTATGCACTACCATAATCCTGCTATCTTTATATCTTATTCCCTGCAAACTGGGTCATGTAAAGCTCATAGTACTTGCCCTGTTTAGCGAGTAATTCCTCATGATTACCCATTTCTACCACTCTTCCCTGATCCATAACTACTATCTTATCTGCATCACGAATAGTTGACAGACGATGAGCTATAATCAAGCTGGTACGGTTCTTCATAAGCTTAACCATGGCATCCTGAATCTTCTTCTCTGTTCTGGTATCAACAGATGAGGTTGCCTCGTCAAGGATAAGTATTTTCGGGTTGGCAAGAACTGCTCTTGCGATAGACATAAGCTGCCTCTGTCCATGCGAAAGTCCTGCGCCGGCCTGCTTTAAGAAGGTCTTATACTTCTTTGGCTGCTTCTCTATATAGCGGCGGATGTTACTCATTTCTGCGGCATTTACCATTTCTTCATCGGAGGCATCAAGATTAGCGTACTTGATGTTATTTTCAATCGTATTGGAGAACAGTACCGTATCCTGTAATACAATAGCGATATTTTCTCTAAGTGAATCTCTCTTAATATCCTGAATATTTACGCCGTCCACGAGAATTTCACCCTTGTCTACAGGATAAAAACGCATGAGAAGGTTTACTACCGTGGTCTTGCCGCTGCCTGTGGAACCGACAAGTGCAATCTTCTGTCCCGGCTCTACCTCTAAGTCAAAATCAAAAAGCACCTGTTTCCCCGGAACGTATGAGAAATCTACGTTACGGAAGGAAATCTTACCTGTGACATTCTCCATTTCCCTGTCGCCGCTGTTGTCTTCGTCAGGCTGATCAAGCAAAGCAAAGACACGCTCTGCGCCTGCTACCGCAGTCTGAATGGTACCGTAAAGCTGAGCGATTTCATTAATCGGTCTTGAGAACTGCTTTGCATAAATAATAAAGGCTGATACTGTACCGATGGTAATTAAGCCTGTGTAGGCAAAGTAACCGCCAAATGCT
>SVFJ01000057.1 GCA_015056925.1 Lachnospiraceae bacterium
CGAGTGAAAAGTATCTGTGAGGTCCAGTGATTGGGGAACGAGTGGACCTAGGCGAGTGAAAAGTGTCTGTAAGGTCCAGTGACGATGAATAGAGTGGACCTAGGAGGGGAAAAGTGTCTATAAGGTCCAGTCAGAAGAAGAGGTAACTATAAGAGTTGAAAATATTTGAAAGAGATATAAGTACATTTGCTAGCTTGACTTGAACTTGAGATTAAGATAATATAATTAATGTCTTTATAATTCATATCATAATTCTAAAATTATCTATAAAAGTCTTTATAAGATAATATTCCCTAAATGATATATGAACTGACTGATGTAGTAAAAGTTATTATGTGTTGATGATAGCTTAATTTTGTTACCTAAAATGCATGATAACAATAAAGGAGGAAGAGTATTTTAGTGACAGAGAAAATGCAAAAGAAAGCAGAAAGGATACAAGAACAAATTCAGCGAATATCTAAGCAATTGAATATCTATCCAAAAGGAAAATTAGTGAGCATAAGAAATGGAAAATGGTACAAATACTACCATAGCGATGGCCACACTAAAACATACATACCAGTAGATAATAGAGAGTTGGCGAGGCAGTTGGCGTGGAAGAAGTACTGGACTTGTATGCTGGAAGATTTGGGGCAGGAAAAGCGAGCAGTTGATGCCTATCTAAAGCAGAAGAACGGCAAGAAAAAACATCTAGAAGAGTTAATGGAAAAAGACCACGGTTGTATGGAGCTTCTAAAAGGTGCGATAAGGACAAAGTCACAGGCGCTGGAGGAATGGATGCAGGCAGAATATCAGACAAATCCTGAGTTCCCAGAGCATTTGATACATAATACAGTGGCAGGTCATAAGGTAAGGTCAAAGTCAGAAACAATGATTGTCATGTATCTATATAATAATCAAATACCATATCGCTATGAAGGTGCACTAACGTTGGATGGAACTACAATATATCCAGACTTCACCATACGACATCCCAAGACAGGTCAAATCTACTACTGGGAGCACTTTGGGAAAATGGACGACGAAGTCTATATCAGAAAAACACAAAGAAAGTTTCAAACCTACACTTCTAATGGGATTATCCCGACAATTCAATTAATTACCACCTATGAGACAAAAGATAATCCACTAGACATGAAAACGATTGAAGAAATCATCGAGAGATGCTTTAAATAAAAAAACATATTTGAAACAAAGAGGGTCAAAATATAAAAAGATGATGATGCAGAGTGAGGGTATGTTATAAAAAACAAGGATTTTTATATGAAAAAATATCTAATATTTACACTGTTAATTGTTCCAAAAGTATATGAAAATAGGCGTATAAAACTGAGATGAGACTATATTGTGAATGGATGATTAAGATAAATTGTGGATGGTTGACGGATGTAATAACACTTTGTGAATTCAGACAATGATAGTTAAGAGATTAAAGGTATTAATAAGGAGGCAATTATGCAGTATACAAATCCAATATTACCGGGATTCCATCCGGACCCAAGTATCTGCAGGGTAGGGGAGGATTTCTATCTGGTAACCAGTACGTTTGAGTACTTTCCGGGACTTCCGATTTATCACAGCAGAGATTTGGTGACATGGGAGCAGATAGGTCATGTATTGACAAGAGACAGTCAGGTGAAGCTGCCAAAGGGAGCACCAAACTGCCTTGGAATCTATGCACCAACGATTCGTTATCACGAAGGGGTATATTATTGTATCGTAACCAATGTGGCACCACCTGAGAATATTAACTTTATTGTGACAGCCACTGACCCGGCAGGAGAGTGGTCTGACCCGATAAGACTGCCGTTTGGAGGAATCGACCCGTCACTGTTCTTTGATGATGATGGAAGAGTGTACTATACGGGAACGGATTCGGGAGTGTTTATCTGTGAAATCAATGTAGAAACAGGTGAGGCAATCGGTGAGAAGCAGTATGCATGGAATGGTACAGGTGCAAACAATCCGGAGGGTCCACACTTATATAAGATAAATGGTTACTATTATCTCATGATTGCAGAGGGAGGAACGGAGCTTGGACATATGACTACAATAGCCCGGGCGAAAGTGGTGCTTGGTCCGTATGAGTCATGTCCTCATAATCCGATACTCACCAATCGCGGAACGGAGCTTCCGATAAAGGCTATCGGACATGCAGACCTTTTCACGGATGTAAACGGTAACTGGTGGGCGGTATGCCTTGGAAACAGACCGCTTAGCTATCCTTTCAGACATAATATGGGACGTGAGACGATGCTTGTGCCGGTAGAATGGAAAAATGGCTGGCCGGTATGCGGTAATAATGGACACGTGGAAGAGAGTATAAGTGTAGACAGAGTAGTTGAAAAGAAAACACAGCATATGCTGATGGGAAATGAAGCAGGCTGCATGAGTGATGAGACGGCGAAGAATATAGGGGCAAATGAAGGTGTGAACGGCGTAAGGGATTGGCACTATATTGCGGGAAGTGATGTAACAGATAAGTTCAATACAACAGATTTGCATCCGTCATGGAATTACATCTATCATCCGACAGGTAATCTGGTAGAACCAACCAAGGATGGAGTACTCCTTCATGGAAATCAGTATGCATTAAACGAGGACGAGTCAAAGGCATTGATTTGCCGAAGACAGGAGCACTTTGACTTTGCGGCAACGGTGAAGTTGAGTCTGTTAAACAGCACAGATGAAGGAGAGGTAGGTATTTCTGTCTATATGAATCCGCGCCATCACTATGAGGCGGCACTAACAGTTGTAAATGGAATGTGCTCAATCGTATTGAAACGTCAGATTGGTTCACTCAAGGCAACAGAAGTAGTGATACCATATACAGATAATACGGTAACGTTACGTCTGGAAGGTTCAAAGGAAGTATACAGATTCTCATACAGTGTAGATGGAGAAAGTTATCTTCCGATAGGAGAAGGTGAGGCGCAGTATCTTACAACTGAGGTAGGAGGATGCTTTACCGGTAACTATATTGCGCTGTATGCGGCAAAGCATGCAGAGGCAAGGTTGGAAAGCTTCACATATAAGGCGTGCAGATAAGCAGAGAAATAAACAAAATATGCAAGACAAATAAAGGTCTAAAGCAGTAGAAATGGTTATATGCCTGAAATGGAAGAATGACTATATTATGCAAACTGATTAGGCCTTTTTTGATGCTGAAAAAAGAAAAAACATGGTTGAAACTGCACAGAAAACAAGAGAATTTTGGCATTTCAACTAATGAAAAACGTGATTTTTAACGAAAATGCCTTAAAAATGCGCTTTTGCTTGCACAAGTTAACATAACGGGTTACAATAATTCCATATTTTTCTAGAAAGCGGTGTAAGACATATGGCAGTTATGATTGAGGAAATTCTGATGAAGGCAAAGGAGATTGGTGCTTCCGATGTGCATTTCACTGTAGGTATTCCTCCTAAGATGAGAGTAAATGGTAGATTGTATTCGGTGAAGGCACCGGCATTGCAGCCTACAGATACAGTAGAGATGGCACTTCACATTATGAATGAGAATCAAAGACTACGCTTTGACGAATATGGTGAAGTTGATATGTCATATGCAATTGCAGGAGAGGGACGATTTAGAGCAAATATCTATAAGCAGAGAGGCTCTATTGCCATGGCATTTCGTTTGGTAGGTAAGGACATACCGTCACCAAAGGAGCTTGGTATTCCGAATTCGGTGGTTGAGTTGACCCAGAAGAAGAGAGGTCTGGTGTTAGTAACAGGACCGACAGGTAGCGGTAAGTCTACTACACTGGCATCGTTGATTGATACAATTAACAAGACCAGAGAAGCGCATGTAATTACTCTTGAGGATCCGATAGAGTATTTGCATCATCATAAGCGTTCTATTGTCAATCAAAGAGAGATAGGATTGGATGCGAATAGCTATGCAAGAGGCTTACGAGCAGCACTTCGTGAGGACCCGGATGTTATTCTGGTAGGTGAGATGCGAGACTTTGAGACGATTAGTACAGCGGTTACAGCAGCAGAGACAGGACATCTTGTGTTCTCGACATTGCACACCATTGGCGCACCTAGCACTGTAGACCGTGTGATAGACGTATTCCCACCACATCAGCAGCAGCAGATTAGAGTGCAGTTTGCCAATGTATTGGAAGCTGTTATATCGCAGCAGTTGGTTCCTACTGTAGGTGAAAAGGGACGAGTAGCAGCATTTGAGGTATTACATGCGAATCCGGCGGTACGTAATATGATTCGTGAGGGTAAGACTCATCAGCTTATCAGCGTAATGCAGACCAATCGTAAGATGGGTATGATAACAATGGACGATGCATTGGCGCAATTGTATGCAGATTACAAGATTGATAGAGAGATGGCATTGCAATTTGCACAAGACCAGGAGTACATTCGTACAAGATTGACATAATTGTTGCGGAAAAAGAGTGAAAATGTGTCAAAATTTGTTTAAAATGTGCCAAATAGCACTTGTCAAGAAGGGAATTATTGGATATAATCAACCTTGTTTGGTTTTTTCAGCTGGGGGCGGCTATTAATTTTGCATACAAGAGTAACAGATTATGCATTGAGCTTATGTGACAGAATTATGTAGAGAACAACAGAAGTGTGTTGAGAGAAAGTGTGATAGTGTGGAAGTAGCAAGAAAAAGAGAAAAGCTGGGTGCTTTGCTGATTGAGAGAGGGTTTATCAATCAGGTACAGTTAGAGAGAGCACTGGCAAAGCATAAGGAAACAGGCAGGAAGCTGGGAGAGTCCTTAGTAGATGAGGGCGTTCTTACAGAGGAGAATGTTGCTGAGGTATTGAGTAAGCAGCTGAATATGTCTATGGTAGATTTGCAGAATATCGCCGTAGAGGATAATGTTTTAAGCCTGATTCCGGCAGATTTGATGAAGAAGAAGACGATGATGCCGTATGCCTTCAAGGAAGGAAGTAAGGGTGTGCTGATGGTTGCGATGGCGAATCCGTTGGATTTTTATGCTATCGAGGATATTCAGATTATTACGAACCTGCAGGTGGAGCCGGTGGTGGCGACGACACGAAGCATCATGCTTGCCATTGATAAGTATTATAGCCAGGAAGAGGTTAAGACTGCGCTGAGTGCTTATGCAAAGGAGAAGAAGCTTGAGAAGACAGAGGAGGAGGCTGACCAGGAGGATGTCAGCAACTCACCTATCGTAACGCTGGTTAAGGAGATGATTGACGCAGCGGTACGTCAGAGGGCATCGGATATTCATATAGAGCCGTTGGAGAACCGTATCAGAGTCAGATACCGTATCGACGGTGTATTACATAACAGAGCATATTATAACATTAATGTTTTAAGTGCCATTATCGCCCGTATCAAGATTATCGGCGGTATGGACATATCAGAGAAGCGTAAGCCGCAGGACGGACGTATTACACAGATTGTAGACCGTGTAGAGTACGATATCCGAGTATCGATACTGCCGACCGTTCATGGCGAGAAGGCGGTTATGCGACTCACAGCGAAGATGGCATTGACCAGAGAGAAGAGTCAGCTGGGTCTGAAGCCATACGAGCTGAAGCAGTTTGACGACATCCTGAGGAATCCTCACGGCATTATGCTGGTAACAGGACCGACAGGAAGTGGTAAGTCGACCACGCTGTATACAGCATTAAGTGAGCTTAATAAAGAAGATGTGAATATTATTACAGTAGAGGACCCAGTAGAGGCGGACTTGGAGGGTGTTAATCAGGTACAGGTGAATGTAAAGGCAGAGCTTACCTTTGCATCATCCCTTCGTTCTATTCTGCGACAGGACCCGGATATCATCATGATTGGTGAGATTCGAGACCAGGAGACAGCGCAGATTGCCGTACAGGCGTCTATTACGGGACATTTGGTAGTAAGTACCTTGCATACGAACTCGGCTGCAAGTACGATTACACGATTAGAGGATATGGGGATTGAGTCGTATCTGATAGCAGACTCAGTTATTGGTGTTATCGCTCAGCGATTGGTAAGAAAGCTGTGCCCTGCATGTAAGCAGGCAAAGCTAGCAACTCCTGAGGAGCTTGCACTGATGGGACTGGATACGACTAAGACGATGACCATCTACGAGCCTTGTGGCTGTAGCCGCTGTGGTAATACAGGCTATAAGGGACGTATCGGTGTTTATGAGATTATGAAGATGTCTCCTTCCCTTCGACGTATCATCAGTGCCAGACAGGGCGCTGAGGCACTGCGTGAGCAGGCGTTGAAGGAGGGCATGAGAACACTGAGAATGAGTGCTTCGGAGTATGTTCAGGAGGGAACCACATCTGTAGCGGAAATGTTGAAGATTTCGTTTGAATCATAGGGAGTTTGGAGGAAGCGTAAATGGCGGTATATGGTTACAGAGCCGTTAATAAGCTTGGTAAAGAAGTAAAGGGTAGTATCGAGGGCGATAACAAGGAGCATGTTAGAGCCAAGTTAATCAAGATGAAGCTGACAGTTATCAGCATCGAGGAGCAGAGCATCTGGACACAGGATATAAATATACAGGTAGGTGGATATCCGAAGGCAAGAGACCTGAGCGTTATGTGTCGTCAGTTCACCAGTATGATGCGTGCAGGTGTCGGTATCATCGACTGTCTGCGTATGCTTCAGGAACAGTCGGAGAATCAGCGACTGAAGGATGCACTCAGAGCCGTGCGTGTCAGCGTAGAGAAGGGTGAGACCCTGGCAGGTGCAATGAGACCTTATCCGAAGGTATTCCCACAGCTCATGGTGAACATGGTAGCAGCAGGTGAGGCGTCGGGTAATCTCGAGATTGCCTTGGAGCGTATGGCGGTACAGTTAGAGCGGTCGAATAAGACACAGGCGATGGTAAAGAAGGCGATGATTTATCCTATCGTGGTATTTATTGTAGCGATTGTAGTAAGTATTGTCATGTTAGTCGTAGTTATTCCGAATTATGAGACGATGTTTGTTGACTTAGGGACTGAGCTCCCAGCTATTACAGTTATGTATGTCACGATGAGTGATATCATAAGGCAGTACTGGTTTATCTTGCTACCAGCAGTGGTATTAGCAGTGATAGGTGTGGTTATGTTCGCTAAAACAGATTCGGGGAAGCATTTCTTTGGCTTGATAGCGCTAAAGATGCCGATTATTAAGAATCTGACAGTAAAGTCGGCGTCCGCTATGATGGCGCGTACATTAGCGACATTACTTAGTTCTGGTGTCCCTTTGATAGAAGCGACAGGGATGACTGCAGAGATATTGAGTAATGTCTACTTCAAGGAAGCGATGCGGGATGCCAAGGAGCAGATTAGTATCGGACTTCCGCTGTCAAGACCGCTTGAGGATGCAGGAATCTTTCCACCGATGGTCTATCATATGGTACATATCGGTGAGGAGGCAGGTAGTACTGAGGAGATGCTGGATAAGCTTGCAGACTATTATGATGAAGAGGTGGAGATGGCAGTGCAGTCTCTGATGGCAGCCATGGAGCCATTGATTATTCTCGTATTAGCAGTGGTAGTAGGTGGACTCTTGGCCGCATGTATGGCACCAATGCTTACGATGTATGATGCGTTAGAGACATTATAATGAATTATCCGTTTCGCCGGTTGATGGAGGACAGCCGGGGGAGCGTATAAGATAAATATTTCTATTTATAAGGAGAGAGTTATATGAAAAACACAAAGAAAATGAATAACAAAGGTTTCTCACTTGTTGAGTTAATCATCGTAGTTGCTATTATGGCATTGCTTGTAGGTGTGTTAGCACCAACTTACTTAAAGTATGTAGAAAAGTCAAGAATCTCAGCGGATGCATCAACAGTTGACCAGATTGTAGGAGCTATGGAAATTTTGGCGGCTGATGTTGATAAAACGTTAGATTCTTCAAAAGAGTATACGGTGACTACTACAGCAGGTTCCGATGAAGTTAAATTAAGTGCTGAATTGAAGAGCCAGTTAGAAACTTACGGAATTAATACAGACACATATAAGGTTACTTCAACAAAGTATAAAGATGCAGCATTCACACTTAAATTAAAGTGGAGTACTGACCATTGGGAGATTGATGGAGTGACAGGAATTCCTTCATAATAGAAAGGGACATCTTATGTTAGTAACAGTATTGTTTTATCTTACAGTCTTTATATATGGAATCATTATCGGAAGTTTTCTGAATGTATGTATTTATAGACTTCCTCTACAAGAGAATATTGTTACGACGAGGTCACATTGCATGAAGTGCGGGTACCAGCTCAGGTGGTATGATTTGGTACCCCTCTTCAGCTATTTGCTTCTAGGTGGAAGATGTCGTAAGTGCAAGGAAAAGATATCCGTTCAGTACCCACTTATCGAGGCGCTGAACGGCTTTTTATATGTGATAGTGGTAGCAGCTTGTGGAGTGAGTATAGAAGCACTTTTGTACTGTCTGTTAGTTAGTGCACTGATTGTATTAAGTGTGATTGATTTTAGGACATATGAGATTCCAGTGGGAATTAATTATTTTATTGCAGTGTTAGGTGTAGCACGTGTGGCTACAGATTATACGAACTGGCTGCAGTATTTGATTGGTATGATATGTGTTAGCGGGTTCTTGTTATTGGTATATTGGATAACAAAGGGACGCGGTATTGGTGGTGGAGATATTAAGCTGATGGCAGCGAGTGGATTGTTGCTTGGGTGGCAGTTGAATATCTTAGCATTTGTGTTGGGCTGTATTTTAGGCTCAGTCATTCATTTGATACGTATGAGATTCTCAGAAGAAGGGAATGTACTTGCGTTAGGACCGTATCTGGCGGTAGGAATTGCCATCAGTGCGCTGTGGGGAACAGATTTAATAGGGTGGTATCTGTCCCTATATGCCTTATAGGCAAAGAGTAAGGGAGAAAGATTATGGCGAGAGTACTTTGCATAGAGATTGGGTATGCAACTACCAGAATGGTAGAGATGGATTATAAGGTAAAGAATCCGGTGTTATACCAGTGTATTGAGGTAGAAACACCAAAGGATGCTGTATTAGACGGATATATTGCGAGAGACAGAATAGAAGAAGTGAAAGAAGTTCTTCTTAATAAGCTTGATGATAATATGATTAAGACAAAGAATGTCGTATTTTCTGTTTATTCTAGCAAGATTATTACAAGAGAGGTATTGCTTCCTGCTGTTAAGCTAAAGCAGGTAGCGGGTGTAATTGAGGCGAATCTGTCGGAGTATTTCCCGATGGACTTAGAGGACCATCTGATTACACATAAGATATTACATACCTATGACAAGGATGATGAGAATGCGGGACGTCACAGAACGCTTCTGGTAGCAGCGGAGAAGGAGCTTATCAGGGCTTATGAAACGCTGGCAGAGCTGTGTGACTTTACCATTGAGAGTATAGATTATATGGGCAATGCCGTGCAGCAGGCAGTGAAGGCGATGGTTGGAGCAGAGGCAGAGCTTTTTGTAAAGATTGAGCCGGAGAGTGCTGTGGTAACCATTATTAAGGATGGCTCACAGGTGTTGCAGAGAACTGCTAACTACGGTATCGGCAGACCGATTGAGGACAAAGAGGATTTGGATGAGGCGATAGGGTTTCTTACGGGTACCTTGCAGCGTATTATCGACTTCTATACCGCGCAGAGTGACGGTAATGTGGTAACGGCGATTAATGTTATCGGTACCTATTCAGAGAATGCAAGAGTATTGCAGACCATACAGGACAGAATGGGTATCCCTTGTCAGTACTTGCCCAATATCGAGGGTGTCAAGATGATGCTTACGGTATCGTCTGATATTTGGATTTCCGCATATGTAGGCTGTATTGGTGCGGCATTTGCGCCGATTGGTATGATGAATATTCAGCCTAGAGGTAAGTATGATGTGGATTATTTCAATGCAAGCATCTTGCTTATGATTTTGGTTATTTTATCCTGTGTGGCAATTGCCTTTGCTTCGATTTCGCCATATCAAGAGCAGTTAGAGGAGCAGGCAAAGCTACAGGAGCAGGAGGCAACCTATCTTCCTGCGGAGGCTGTATATCAGCAGCATAAAGCCTCTATGGCAATGTATAAGAAGGTAGTGGTTGGTAATCTGATGACGGCGCATGCCAATGACGGACTTTTGAACTTTTTAGCTGAGCTTGAGGAGAAGCTTCCGAAGGATGTACATGTATTAGCATTTACTTCCAATGATATTGAGGCTGTGATTACCATGCGTGTAGAGGATAAGGAGATGGCTGCGGGTGTTATTAAGACACTTCGTGAGTTTGACAGTGTTATGACACTAAACGTTGAGAGTTTAAGAGAAGAGTCTGCGCCAAGAGAGGGTGAGGCTGTTTTAGTGGCACCGACAGAGTATGTAGAGTTTAGTATTAACTTGATTTATTATCCTTTCGATGTAGAAGAGCCAGAGTCAGTGGAAGGCAGTTTAGAGTCAGCAAAGGATACAGAGGAGGAGGAGACTGAGGAGGTTTCCGATACCGAGAGTACACAGTAGTAGGAGGATGCCAGGATGAAGAAGATTAAAGCAGCATTTACTAAGAAGGTGCTGACGGCAATTATTGTCATTGGTGTTTTAGCGATACTAATGATGTATTTGTTTGTATTTATGAAATATAGTGAGAAGACAGAAGAACTCAAGAGTTCGAATCAGCAGTTAAGCACTAGAGTGGCAGAGCTTAAGGGATACTATGATAAGCAAGCAAAGTACCAGAAGGATATTGATTTAATCAATGAAATCGTAACAAAGCTTATGGAGGATTATCCAGCGGATACACGTCAAGAGGATGTGGTTATGCTGGCAGTGGAATTACAGAATAAGTACGATATGGTGATTAGCAATGTAAATATGGAAGAAAATGAGCTGGTGTATGATGTGCCGAAGGAGACAGTAAAGGGGGCTAAGATTGAAGGATTTGATAAGAACCTTCAGTTTATGAAGAAGAAGGCAAGTTATGCCAATATGACCAACTATGAGAATCTTAAGGCAGCAATAGAGACAATCTATGATAGTCCAAATAGAGTGGGAATCGAGTTGATTTCATATGTTAAGGATACAGAGTCAAATGTGTTAGATGGAACCATAGATTTGATTTTCTATTATGCGAAGGGTACGGATAAGGAATATGTATGTCCTGATATCGAAGAGTATCTAATGGGTGCGGAAAATATCTTCCAGTAAAATAGACAAAGAGAACGGAGTGGACTCTAGATGCATACAAAGAGAGAGCTAAGGAAATTAAATAATAAGGGTCTGACGTTAGTAGAGTTAATTATAGCGGTGACAATGCTTACTGTAGTAGTTACGGCAATGATATCGGTTATGGTGGCCGCTGCGCGTTATAATGCGAAGGCGGATGCTGAATATCAGGCAACGATTGCGGCAGAGAGTATTATGGAGAAATTTAAGGCATATGATGTGGAGGAGCTATGTCAGCAGTTCCGTACAGGTAGCTTTAAGGGATGTACGGTGGCTGCAGATGGTGGTATGACAGTATATGGCAAGACCGTGCCAGGTGGTTCGGCAGATGTAGACTTATACTCCTCAGGTCATTTTGAAAAATCACCTACAGGTGAATACTTATTTTCGATGCTAAAGCTTCAGACAGAGACAGGCAAATACAATGCTACTGTCAATGTGACACCATATAAGATTGGAGCAGGCTATGCAGAGACACAGTCTTTGGTAGATATGACACAGCTCCATCCTCATAAGGATGCCATTTACCGCTCTAGTGTGATTCATGATACCAAAGCAATCGATCAGATAGAGAACAAGTTTCAAAGTGAAATTCGTGAAGAAATTGCAACCGCATTAAATGGTGGAATTGATAAAAAAAGAACCGACTATGACAAAATCGAGATTGTAAATGATTATATCAAGATTGTGAATCGTATAACCACAATTAAGATTCAAAAGGATAGCAGTTCGGGTGGGTATACCAAAGCAACAATGATGATGCAATATAACTTTATCATAGAGGGGTATCCTTATCATACAGATACAGATACTTTGGGGAGTCCAACCGGAACGGGATTGAACTTTCCGTTGGATGGATCGATGTATTATAGTATTGATGTTATCGTAGATATTCCGACGGATTTATATTATATTGACTTTTATAATAATCCAACGGACGTAGGACTTGAGAGAGTGTTCTTCTACTACTATCCAGTATATAAGGTGAGTTATAAGAAAGCGAATCCTGCTTTTAAAGATATTATCAATATCACAACATCAGGCTTTGCTTCGGATGAGCAGATAGAGGTGTATGTCTTAAAACAGGTTCCAGAAGGAGCAGATATGGTTACATTGAATCTGTTGGAAGAAAAGTATAGACCGCAGGTGAATTGCACCAGCAATGTAAAGCTGATTCATAATTTTGGTGATAATATAGGCGGGACCTCGGTTCCTGATGGTGCAGAGATTAATGGTGAATACTCAGAGAAAGCGTTTATGGATGATTCATTAGTAGAGGAAGCATTTCAGTTGATGTATAAGATGGAGCTTGAGATTACAGATATTAACAGTGGCAAGATTGTCGCAAAGCTTCAAGGAACAAAGAATGATTAGTAGGTGACAGCATATGAGAAGAAGACTGGATAATAAAGGTTCTGCGCTGATAACAGTATTGATAGCAGTAACATTTTTGTCCATATTGGTTACCACATTGCTATATGTTTCGGTAACCAATTATGAGACGAAGCAGATTGATTATCAGAATAAGAATAGTTTTTATCTGTGCGAAGCTCCTCTTGAGGAGATGAAGGTGCTTATGGTACAGGAAGCATCTGAGTCTTTTGAAGCTGCTTATCGTGAAGTGATGAAGTATTATGCCACTAAGAATGCAGATGTTCGTGAGGATATTTATAAAGCAGCATTTGTGAATGCATTGAAACAACAGTGGCTGGACAAGTCAGGGGCTACAGATATTGAGAAGATGAAGGGGTTAATGACATCAGAAAATCAGGCGCTTGTGACAGATGTAGGTACATGGAATTATGTTGTAGCGGATGGAACGGCAACGCTTGGTCCTATCCAGGTGGGCATTTCGACGGATACGGGCTATACCACGATGGTGAGTGCGTATATCTATATAGAGGCTCCAGACTTAAATCTTAGTAGGAATAGTGCTGATTCGTATGCAGGGACGGATATTGCAGATGAGAAGATTGTGATTGCGGATTACGTGGTATTTAAGAACTGGATGAAACAGTAGGTCGGAGGAAAGAGATGAGGAATGATAACAGAGGACTTACTTTTGTGGAATTGATTATTGTTGTGGCTATTATGTCTGTTCTTGTTGGTGTAGCTGGTTATGGCCTTGGATTGATAAATGGTAAGGCGGCAGATGAGTGTTCACAAAAGATTATGTTTACTCTTGATCAAGCAAGAACAAAGGCAGTAGGAAAGTATTCGGTTACATATAAATTATACAGAAATAGCTCTACGGGATTAGTTGAAGTAGAGGAGTGTGTGATTGCGAAAGCAGGAGATGAAGAGGTGAAGACGAAATCAACTGTCGGTGCGAAAAACGTAAAGGTTGTATGTTACTTCACGAGCGGAGATCCTAAGACGATAGCGGGTACCGATTATCTTCTTCTCAAATTCGACCGTGCCACTGGCGGATTTAAGCCAGAGATAGATGGCGGTGCGGACTGTGAGAAGATTGAGGTTTCCAAGGCGCAGACAACCAAAAAAATCATGTTGGTTCCGCCAACAGGTAAGGTGTATATGGAGTAAATAATAATATATCAGGAAGGGAATGACAGCATGGGTAAGAGGAAAGGCAGCTTTAAAAAAGACCACCGTGGTATGACACTGGTAGAACTATTGTGTAGTGTTGCTATCTTTGCGTGTATTACAGCGGTCATCGGAAGTGTAATGGTAGTTACGGCAAAGACCTATCGTAATGGAACGACGGAGGCAGCTCTGCAGGAGGAGTCTCAGCTTGCGGTGAATGTCATTGAAGGTTTGATTGTAGACGCGGGTGAGTCTGTGAATTATGCCTACAAGATTTCAGGAGGGGACTGGACTACGATAAATACGGCTTCAGAGGCTCCGACAGGGGCTGATATGAAGCTTGAAATTGTGAATAATTCCACTACTAATGATAAGGTAGATATTATTTATTACGCATCGGCAAACAGACTGATGTATCAGAAGACAGAAGCAGGAGTACTCGGGTCGGAGTATCTATTGGCGGAAAATGTAGAAGACTTTGGTGTAGATGTATCTAAGTATAATGCGACGCATAATGTTGTACTTGATATGAAGCTGGAGAAGGAGAACAGAAAGTTCGAAGCTACCTATAATGTTACTTCTCGTAATGATAATGTAGTGACCGCTGAGTATACACCTAGTGAGTGGGTGGATTTGGATATTGGTCAAACGGAGATGATTCTGGAGCCATGTCAAGTGGATGTACCTCTTACTGTTATTGTAACGGCTTCGGAGGGAACTTCAACAGATTTTACTTGCAGTCTACATGCAAATTCATGTACAGGAACAACGGCTACAGCATATCCTGAGGCGCATGAAATCAGAATCAATGTTGATAAGAATGAGACAGGAAGTATTACCAATAATATGTATCTGGTGGTAGAATCCGTAGAGACGAAAGAGGATGGTTTCACACCAATAGAACAGAAGGTGGTCCCGATTTATATCAGACGTGTAAACGGTATTGATGTAGAGATTACGCAGGATGATGCCTCGCAGAATGAGTATGCGATAGGTACGACATATACGATAAGCTCAGCAATTACAGGTACACCGTATCTTGCGGCTAAGCTGGGAGAGGCAGGATATAAGAACGCCTATGCTGTGGATTGGGATTATACTCTTACCATCGGTGGAACTGCGGTTACAGAAGCGGTAAGAAATACCTACTTTGAGCTTGTAGAACACGATGCAACGAGCACAACTGCCGCCTATGTGGAGGCAAAGTTACTAAAGGAATTCCCAGCAGGTGGTGAGTTTAAGGTAACAGGTACTGCAATGCATCCGAATGGAGTGAATAAATCGGGATTACCGTATGATACGACTGTGGTGGATTCGGATAAGATTGTAAGAACGGCAGAGATTCTACCAAATAATGTAGGTGGTGACTTATTTAAACGAGGACAGGATTATCTTTTTGCTGATCATGCGTTAGATACTTCTCTACGAGATAGTGAGAAGCAGGGGGATTCAAGTGCAACTATTAACTATTTTTGGCGCTATCGAGAGATTTATGATAATGGAACTTCATTTGGAGCTTGGTCAGAGTATCGTTTAACTGATGAAGGAGGAACTCAAAAGAAGATTAATGCAGCAGAGACATATTGTCTAGCACCGGATAAGGCGTATGAAATAGAGTATATTTATGCAGTATATTCTCCTAATTCAGCTGACCATGGAGACTCAGGTAAATTGTACTGGCCTCATAATACAGACTTATTCTTGCCAGGTACAGGATTTGAAAAATACACTGCGAAATGGGATGAAGATGCAGATGTTACGCTAGCATCTGAGTATACTACAAGATATCGTATAGGTGCAACAGATTTATACTTCCAGTCTGGTAGTTCGGAATGTAAGTTTAATGTACCGGCAGAGACTAGAACTTTAGGAAGTTTGGCTAGTCCGCTTGCGATGGATCAATCAACCTATAATCATTTATATTTAACTCTGGGTACAAAGAGCATGGAGTTTGGACATTTCCAGTCAAAAATTCAGTGGAAATTAGAAAAATATAATGGTTCTATATGGGAAGAAGTATCTGCTAGTGGCTTTGATTTAGAGAAAACAGGATATCTAAGAGTGAAAGGAATTCAATCAACCGCAAGTGGAACTTATCGCTTGAAAGCCTATTTGACAGAGTACGCAAAGGTTAAGATGGCAGGAACTGTTGCAGAACCTGAGTATGAAGCAGAGAGCAATTTGGAATATAACCTATATGATGAGAGTACGGGTAATGGTATTATTTATCTGAAATTTAATTAATAAGTAGTGAACAGCGAATGGACATGCCAATGTGGCATGTCCATTTGTAGGAAATAAGTGAAAGAGTTGGAACATATATTGATGAAAAGGATAATAGATGAGTTAAAGAATGATTATTTCAATACAAAGAAGAAAAGATGGCTTGCTTGGGGATTTTTGGAAGCATTTTTTGTATATCTTTTTGTTTGCTATTTTCCGTTTGTAATGGAGTATTATGTGGTAAGACCACAAGAGGGATTTTTGAGTTATTTGTTATCACAATATAGTACAGCGGATACATATACATACTATGAGATGGTAGTTTGTCTGTTTGCAGTAGTGCTTTTGACCGCTTTGAGTAAAAGACTTATATCGCTTTCGGGGTGGTATCGGTAGCTGGCTTGGTGCTTTCGTATGCAAGCAGACTAAAATATTTGAATCGGATGGAGATGCTTCATTATACGGATTTGAAATTGACTGAGGCGGCAGGGATGGCAACAAGTTTTCTTAGTATCGATTTGGGTAAGTATTTCTTGGTTTCTTTGCTCTTTGCTTTGGTTATGATTATTTGCAGTAAAGTAACTGAACGATTAGTTAAAAATGATGTTGCTAAGTGGAATGGTAAAGCAACGTGTAAAATTGCAAGGTATGGATTGGCGCTTTTGGCATTAATAGGAATGATGCTTTATCATGAGCATTCTATGTTGACAGATAGCACAAGAGACCCTCAGCAGAGATACTTGTATTTTTATACGCATAGTGACAGACATGTGTTGTTTCAGTTTGTGCAGCATACACAGTCTAATACGTCAGCAGAGGAAATAAAGAGTAGTTATGATGAATTAACGCAACAATTGATGGAAGAAAACGGTAGTGAAATGCATCCGGTAACAGAGCTATTACCGACAATTGTAGTAATTATGAATGAGGCATGGTGGAATCTGGATAATATTCCTGAGAGTAAGGTATCATATTCGGTTGACCCTATGAAGCCATTATGGGATTTGGAAGAAAGATGTGATGTTGGTAGTGTGAGTGTGAATATCTATGGAGGTGGAACGATTAGCTCAGAGTCAGAATTTTTGCTGGGATTTAATAGCAAATATTTTGGTTCAACAGCAGGCATCTATGGAGAGTTGGAGAAACGAGAGTTTCCCTGCATCGTAGATTATTTTGAGGATTTGGGATATTATACAACAGCTATACATCCATTTGATAAAGAGTTTTATAAACGGGAGCTTATCTACCATAAGATGGGCTTTGATAGGATACTTTTTGATGAGGATATGAAGTATAAAGATATATTTGATAAGTATATCAGTGATGAGTCGTTGGTGAATCAGATTATCCATGAGTATGAAGATGTGGAAGAGGAACCGAAGTTTATCTTTGCAGTTTCGATGGCTTCACATGGCTTAAATCTGGACTATGGAGATGGAAAGAATGAAAACTATGAATATAATGTGGATGTGATTTTGGACGAGTCTGTTGAGATGTCCGAGGAAGAGTATGGAGATTTGGTTCATCAGGTGAATGGGATTTATGAAGCAAATCTTGCGTATACAAAGCTGATAGATTATTTTGAAAAGCAGGATGAGCCTGTAATTGTCGTAATGTTTGGAGACCATTGCCCGAACTTTACAAATGATATGTTACATTCACTGGGGATTGCGATAGATGATGCACAGAAAGAGACGTTTGATTTCTTGGATGAGGATATTGCTAAGAAGATATACACAACACCTGCTGTTGTATGGAATAACTTTTCTGAGGAACCTTTTGGTTTAGATGGGGAAAATATTAATGCGATACCGGATATGTTGATTGATTATATCGGTTTGCCGCAAACGCGGATGACGCTTATTAATAAATACATAAGGCGATATATTAAGGCGGATACCAGACGTAGGGTTGTCACGAGTGAAGGTGCAACACTTTCTGAGTATTCTGCGGAATTGAATCAGATTATTAATACCTATCTGATGATTCAGTATGATATATTGAACGGCGATTTGATTTGCGGTGATATTTGGGAACCGTTAGAGTAAAATAGGCAATAAGAAAGAGTCCCTATGCTACCCTTTATGGCAGCATAGGGACTCTTTATGCTGTTGTTACTTATTTGCTTCGTATTCTGCTAATAACTGTTTGCGATATTCGCCTTCTTCCGTAGATGTTGGCATCAATCGTAGCAATATGAGCTTCATATAATTTTGCAAAGTACATTAGACTGCGAATCGGCATATTGGGATTATATGTTGATTGTTGTTCATAGAGATTCAGGGAAGAAGAGAATTGAGAATACTCGCTGAAAGAGATGGTCCTTGTACTTACGCCTGACCTTAAGTTTGCTTAACAGTGAATTGAAAGTTGATTCAGTTTTCAGTTTCAGAATTAGTTACTCCTATTTTAATTTATTTATACTCTTTTCACAATGTGGAATTTTCATAGGAAGAATATTATTTTGAGTATAGGAATGAACATTGACGTGCACATCAGAGGCGTTCTCTAAGAAATTAGCATAAAACATATGTGAATGTCTACACGTATTTTTTACATTTCGTTATGTTAAACACGAGACTAAGTGACGGCGGTTGACATAATGAAATGTAAAAATCACGAGTTTTTACATTTCGAGTAGCTATTAATAAAGAGGTGTGTTACCCTCTGACATGAACAATTTTGATGTACAGTGCAATCGTCTGTAAGCACATTATTTATTTGCGATGGGGAGATTAACATTTTGGACGGTATATTATGGAGGATGAAGGAGTTTTATGTTTAGTGAACAATTAAAGAAGGAACAGGAAAGAATACATAATCAGGTTGCTGATATAGAGGCTAAACTGGAAGCGATGCCGAAGGGAAAATTAATTTGTATGAAGAATAGAAAATGGTATAAATGGTATGCAAGCTATGAGGGAGGGAGAATTTATATTCCCAGTCACAAGAGGAGCTTCGCAGAAGAATTGGCAGAGAAGAGGTATCTGATGGTGCTTTTAGAGGAGTTGAAGAATAAACAGGAAATTTTAGTACACTTGGGGGAGAGGTATGCATATTGTTCTCGAGAGACTGAGTTTTTTTTAGAAAAGAATCCTGGTATCTGCGAATTATTGCGGGTATCCCAGAAGAACTTATCAGACGAACTAGCAGAATGGGCAAGCACAAAATATGAACGGAGCACAAGTTATCCGGAGCACTTGAAGTTTGATACGTACTGGGGAGAGGTGTTTCGTTCAAAATCTGAGTTGATGATTGCAACGAGGCTGCGCGAAAGGGAGATTCCGTATAGATATGAGTGTGCGCTGGAGCTTGGGAATGAAACTCTGTATCCTGATTTTACGATACGTCATCCAAGAACGGGGAAAGTCTATTATTATGAGCATTTTGGTAAGATGGATGATGTGGGATATAGGAACAGAAACATGTCACGGGTTGAGCTTTATGCCAAGCATGGTATTATTCCGGGTGTTCATCTGATTATGTCCTTTGAAACACAGGATGAGCCGCTTAGCTTATATACAATTGAGAGTCTGCTTACGCAGTATTTTGGATAGTTGGTCATTTGAGTGGTAGAAGTGTTGAAAAGACCAAGTCAGAGAAGCGTAGTTGGTCATTTGAGTGGTAGAAGTGTTGAAAAGACCAAGTCAGAGAAGCGTAG
>SVFJ01000058.1 GCA_015056925.1 Lachnospiraceae bacterium
CACCAACCTGAAAACCTCTAAGACCTGCATCCTGTATCAGCTTACCTGCAAAATATCCCTCCGGTCTCTTAAAAGTCGAACCTGCACTCGGATACTCCAAAGGCTGCTTTTCTCTTCTCTGCGCTGCCAGCTGCTCCATCTGCTCCTTAATCTGACTTTGACTGCCATTCTCCAAGCGTATGGTTGCTCCTAACACAATATAAGGCACTTCCTTAATCAGACTGTGGCGATAACCAAAATGCATCTCTTCACAACTCTTCTCTATTATCTGACCATCCTCATCCATCAAACGTACAGATTCTACTACCTGCTTCATCTCTCCGCCATAAGCACCGGCATTCATGACGATAGCTCCCCCCAGACTTCCGGGGATTCCTGCCGCAAACTCAAAGCCTGTCAGGGAATTCTCCAATGCTACTCTTGCAATTGCAGAAAGTGTAGCCCCTGCTTCGCAGTACAAGCGGTTCCCATCCACCTTCACCTCTGAAAATCCCTTGGAAAGCTGTATCATAACTCCATCGTATCCTTTATCGCTAATAAGAAGATTACTACCATTTCCTAACAGATAGTAATCTTCTCCCTCTGTCTTCATTAACGTCACAATATCTTGAAGCTCCTCTTCGCTCTCAAGCTTAAGAAACAGCCTGGCTGCTCCTCCCACCCGGAAGGTTGTATGAAGCTTCATCGACTCCTGCTCCAGAATACGGTTCATCGGAATGTATTGATTAATTTTTGAAATCAATGCTTTATTCACGTTAACTCCTATTTCTACAGATTATTTTAATACCAGCTTTGCTGCACCACAGATTCCTGCATCATTTCCTAATGTTGCAAGCTTAAACACTGCATCTGCACAGCCATGGAAAGCATACTGCTGATAGTACTTAGCAATATATTCACACAGAATATCTCCTGCCTTAGATACACCACCACCGATAACAAATGCCTCCGGATTCACTACTGCTGCAATCATGGCAAGTCCCTTACCCAAGTACTCACCAAACTCCTCTGCTATCTCACAGGCTACCTTATCTCCTGCCTTTACTGCATCAAATACAGTCTTAGCAGATACCTCACCATTACGAAGAACACTGTCCTCTGTAACTGCTGAGAGCTTTCTGTTAGCAAGTCTTACAATACCGGTTGCAGACGCATACTGCTCAAGACATCCTCTCTTACCACAACCACATACTGCCTCTTCATTTGCATTCATGCAGATGTGACCAATCTCTCCACCGGCTCCCGTTGCACCTGTTACAATCTTACCATCTACGATAATACCACCGCCAACGCCTGTACCAAGGGTTGCAAGTACCAGGTTTTGATAGCCCTTGCCACCGCCGCACCACATCTCTCCAAGTGCTGCTACATTTGCATCGTTACCTGCCTCTACAGGTAAGCCTAAAAGCTTTTCAAGCTCAGCCTTTGCATCTAAGATACCCCAGCCAAGATTCACTGCCTTTCTTACTACACCATTACCATCAACAGGTCCGGGTACACCAATACCTACACCAATTACATCACTCTTTGCAATACCTTTCTCTGCAAGCTTTGCCTCTACAGAAGCTGCTACATCAGGTAAAATCTCCTTACCATTCTCCTGTGTTCTGGTAGGAATCTCCCATTTATCCAAGATAGTTCCGTCAGGACTGAAAAGTCCTAACTTTACTGTTGTTCCTCCTACATCCACTCCAAAACAATACTGACTCATATTAATAACCTTTCCCTTTCCAAGACCTGCAAACTTTCAGATGCTTTCGCATCTTGCGCAGGCACAATATTCGCAACACAAACCGGAAGAAATCATTTCCCTCCGGTTCGTTTCACACTTATAACTATCTAATTTATTCCTCGTCATCCTCGCGCTTTCTGGAAAGCGAATTCTGCACACGCTGATATAACTCCTGAGCCGCATTATAACCCATCTTCTTCTGACGATGATTAACAGCTGCGCACTCACAAATAATGGCCAAGCTACGACCCGGTCTAATCGGAATGTTATGACATACCACCTTATTACCAAGATATTCGGTATAACTCTCTTCAAGACCTAATCGGTCATACTTCTTCTCCTTATCCCAATCCTCAAGACGGATAACGAGATTAATATTGGCTGTATCCAAAACACTAGAAACACCATATAAGCTCTTTACATCAATGATACCGATACCACGAAGCTCAATAAAATGCTTTGTAATATCCGGTGCTGAACCAACTAAAGTCTCATCACTTACCTTGCGAATCTCTACCACATCGTCCGAAACAAGACGGTGTCCTCTCTTAATCAGCTCCAGTGCAGCCTCACTCTTACCGATACCGCTTTCACCTGTAATCAATACACCTTCACCATATACATCAATCAATACACCGTGAACAGAAATACATGGTGCCAGCTTTACGTTCAGCCATCTGATAATCTCAGACATAAATACTGATGTAGAACGCTCAGTCATAAGAACAGGTACGTTATTCTGCTTTGCTGTTTCCAAAAAAATCTCATCCGGCTCCAGTCCCCGGCAGAATACGATACATGGTGTCTTTGGCGATAATACCTGAGGATATACCTCTCTCTTTCTGGCATCATCCATATTCTGCATATAAGAATACTCTACAAAACCAATAATCTGTAAACGCATCTCATCATAATGCTCATAATAACCTGCAAGCTGCAAAGCAGGTCTGTTAATATCCGGCTGCGTAATCTTCTTACCCACAATCTCCACATCCGGCGTCAAATTCTGTAGGTTCATCTTCTCAATTACTGATTCAATACTTACACTCGGCATAGTTTCTTCCTTTCCCCTGTACCATAATATACATGCCCTTCCGTCATCTGCAAACTTTCAGATGCTTTAGCATCTTGCGCAGGCACAATATTTGCAACGCAAACTACGTTTGCATGTGAAAAGTTATTTTCACACTTATCTGCCTATATGATAGCATAAAATAAAGAATGTGCAAAGGATTTACTCAGTTTCTTTCTTGCGGAAAAATAGATATATTTCCTCTGCAACATGCATAGGAATCCCCGGCACCTTCGCTAACTCATTGGCATCAGCCTGCTTTAGGTCCTCAATAGACGCAAAATGCTTCATTAATGCCTTACGTCTGGTCGGACCAACTCCCGGTATCTCGTCCAATACGGAATGTACCTGCGCTTTCGTTCTCAGTGAACGGTGATATGTGATAGCAAATCTATGCGCCTCATCCTGAATACGAGTAATCAGCTTAAAGCCTTCTGAATTTCTGTCTATGGGCAGTTCCACATTTTGAAAATAGAGCCCTCTGGTACGATGATTATCATCTTTTACCATTCCGCATACCGGAATCTGAATACCAAGCTCAGAAAGCACCTGCTCTGCAATATTTACCTGCCCACGTCCTCCATCCATAAGTAATAAATCAGGGAACTTTGTAAAGCTGCCAAAGTTTTCATCAAACTCGCTATCTCTCAGTTCAGATCTCTCCTCGAGGCCGTGCTGAAATCTTCTGGTCAGAACTTCTCTCATACATGCATAATCATCAGGGCCTGCCACAGTCTTCATTTTAAACTTACGATAATCACTGCGCTTTGGTTTCCCTTTCTCATAAACTACCATCGAACCTACATTGGCAAATCCGCTGATATTGGAAATATCAAATGCCTCCATACGGGAAATCCCGGACAAACCTAAGATATCCTCAATCTCTTTCACAGCTCCTATGGTTCTTCCTTCTTCTCTTCGGATTCGTTCTCTATCCTGACTTAGTACCAAAGCTGCATTCTTTGCTGCAAGCTCCACCAGCTTCTCCTTAGAACCCTTTAGCGGTACTCTTAAATATGCTCTTGCGCCTCGCTTACCACTCAGCCACTTTTCCACCAGCTCCATGTCCTCTATCTCTTCCTGAAGCATAATTTCCCTTGGAATAAATGGCGTTCCGGCATAAAACTGCTTCACAAAGCTGGATAAAATCTTACTTGAAAGCGTATCCTCCAGCTGTGTCATATAGAAGTGCTCTCTTCCAATCAGCTTACCGTTTCTTAGGAAAAATACCTGCACTACTGCTTCATTACCATCCATCGCCAAAGCAATAATATCCTTATCTTCTCCTACATTGTCGCTCATTTTCTGAGTTTCACTAATCTTCTTTACATTCTCTATCAAATCCCGATACTTCATTGCCTCCTCAAATTCCATTTTCTCAGAGGCTGCCTGCATCTTTTCCTTTAGCTCCCTGATAACCTGCTGATGCTTACCATTTAAGAAATCTAATGCCTGCTCTATCTGTCCGGCATACTCCTCCTGACTGACGCCCCCCTGACATGGCGCGCAACACTGTCCGATATGATAATTTAAGCACGGTCTTTCTTTCCCTATATCCTTAGGTAATCTACGGTTACAGGTTCTAAGCTGATACAGCTTATTAATCAAATCAATGGTATCCTTTACTCCACCATTGGTATATGGACCAAAATACTTGGACTTATCTTTCTTCATCTGTCTGACGAGCATCACTCTGGGATATTCCTCTCCCACAGTTACCTTAATATAAGGATAGGTCTTATCATCCTTCAGCATAGTATTATACTTTGGGCGATTCTCCTTAATTAGATTATTCTCCAATACCAATGCTTCCAATTCAGAGTCTGTTACAATATATTCAAATCTGGCAATCAGGGTCACCATCTTATCAATCTGCGGTCCTCTTCCAATATTCTCTTTAAAATAAGAGCGTACACGGTTATGCAGATTAATCGCCTTACCAACATATAAAATTGTGTCATCCTTATCACGCATAATATATACGCCCGGCTTCTTGGGAAGCTTACTAAGCTCCTCTTTTACGTTAAATTCCTGACTCATCCTGTACCTCTCATTTATCGAAAAAAGTGCAAGCTCAATGCTTGCACTATTCGTTATTCTTTGTGATTAGAATCATTATTCTTCTCCCAAGCCTGACCAAAGCGGGAAACCTCTTTCTTAGGCTGGTTAGCAAGATTCTTCGGGTCTTGAGGTGCCTCCTGAAGAATAGGCTTCTTTTCTTCCTGTTTTGCAGACTCAAAAGGCGTCTCCTGCACTGTCGGCTCCTCAGCTCTAACCTCTGCAACAGGCTCCTCCTGTGTTAATTCCTCCGAAAGCGGCGCATTCTCAACAACTGACTGCCAAGCCTGTGCTTCTTTCTCCTCAGGTGTTGGCACATCCTTCTTCTTGTCTTCCTCCTCAGGAAGTCCCTTGGCTTCACGGTAAATCTTCATGAATTCCTTACCTGTAATAGTCTCCTTCTCAATCAGATATGCCGCAATCTTATCTAATAACTCACGATTCTCACGGAGCATTGAAAGAGCCTCTTCATAAGCCTCCTTCAATATCTTCATAACCTCTCCGTCAATCTCTGCTGCCGTATTCTCTGCACAGTTCAAAGCGCTTCTTCCATCAAGATAACGGCTCTCTACTGTCTCAAGTCCAATCAGACCAAACTTCTTGCTCATACCATAGCGAGTTACCATAGAACGTGCAATACTTGTTGCCTTCTCAATGTCATTAGAAGCACCTGTTGTAACTGTATCAAAAACAATCTCCTCTGCCGCACGACCACCAAGCAGACCTACAATCATATCATGTAGCTCAGCTTGTGTATTCAGATACTTCTCATCCTCAGGCACATGCATAACATATCCTAAAGCACCCATAGTTCTGGGAACAATCGTAATCTTCTGCACAGGCTCTGAGTTCTTCTGTAATGCACTTACTAATGCATGACCTACCTCATGATAAGAAACAATCTCTCTCTCCTTCTTACTCATGATACGGTCCTTCTTTTCCTTACCGACAAGAACTACCTCAACTGCAGTAAATAAATCCTTCTGGCTTACAAACTCTCTACCTTCTTTAACCGCATTAATCGCCGCCTCATTAATCATATTGGCAAGGTCAGAACCAACTGCACCGCTTGTTGCCAATGCAATCTCTTCCAAATCAACTGTCTCATCCATTAATACGTCCTTGGCATGTACCTTAAGGATATTCACACGTCCCTTTAAATCAGGCTTATCTACAATAATTCTTCTATCAAAACGACCCGGACGAAGAAGTGCCTTATCCAGAATCTCAGGTCTGTTGGTTGCTGCAAGAATAATAATTCCCTTCTTACCATCAAAACCATCCATCTCTGAAAGCAGCTGATTCAAGGTCTGTTCGCGCTCTTCGTTCCCTCCGCCATACTTGGAATCACGGCTTCTACCGATAGCGTCAATCTCATCAATAAATATGATACATGGTGCATTCTTCTCTGCCTCTTTAAATAAATCCCTTACTCTGGAAGCACCGACACCAACATATAACTCAATAAAATCAGAACCGGCAAGCGAGAAGAAAGGAACATGTGCTTCTCCTGCTACTGCCTTGGCAAGTAAAGTCTTACCTGTACCGGGAGGTCCTACTAACAACGCACCCTTTGGAAGCTTTGCACCAATCTTGGCATATTTGCCCGGATTATGCAGGAAGTCTACTACCTCCTGTAAGGACTCCTTTGCTTCGTCCTCTCCGGCAACATCTTTAAAGGTAATACCCGTCTCCTTCTGTACATATACCTTAGCATTAGACTTACCCATACTGAAGGCACCGCCGCCACCGCCCATCTTACGGAACAGCAGGCTCAAAAGTCCCCACATCAAAAGTACCGGTAAAATCCAAGAAAGAATCGTCAATATCAACCCCGAACTGTCAGGAACAGTACCCTTTACCTCTATATCTGCATCTAACAGTCTCTCTGCAAGTGTATCATCATCCTCTATCTTACCTGTATAATAGGTAACTGTTGGCTGTGTATAGAACATAGCATACGCATTCTCTACCTTAGGATATATGATAATCTGTGCACTCTCTATCTTAACACTGTCTACCTTATCCTGCTCAATCATGGCAATAAATTCATTATAAGTAATCTCCTGATTGGTCGCTCCTGTAATCAGCTGCATAAAAAAGCTGATAAAAAGCAACGACAACAAAGCAGCAATCAGCATCGGCAAAAGATTATTCTTCTTGGGATTCTGATTGTTACCGTTTCCTCCATTATTACCATTCCCCGGCCCCCCCTGATTGCGGTTTGAGCCGTTATCATAATTATTAAACTGGTTGTTATCCATTCCAAAAGCCATACCTTTCTATAATCTATCATTATAAACACATCATAAATCTATGATTTATCTGCTGCAAATAAGCTAATAACTCATTTTCATTATAGAGATTGTACAATTATAAATCAATATTTTCTTTGTGAAATAAACAAAAGGAACTATTAATAATTTATAAACTTTCTCTAAATCACCTTCTATAATATAGGAACAAAGTTTCCTATTATACAAGAATAGGCAGCCAAATTTCTGACTGCCTATCTTCATGATATTGTAATATCATGATATCACGCCATCCGGATGGCGGCTTAATTCCTTTACAATCTGTTGTGCCGTCGGTGTGATTGCCAATCCTTCTCCTCCTGTTTCACGAAGACAAGCCGGAATTTGTTTTCCGATTCGACGCATGGAATCAATCACCTCGTCCGGTGGGATAGCACTCTTAATATGTGCTAAGGACATCTGCGCACACACAATAGCATTCACCGCTCCAGAAACATTACGTTTTACACAGGGTACCTCTACCAACCCCGCTACCGGGTCACAGGTTAATCCTAACATATTTTTTAATGCAAGGGCTGCTGCATGAACAATCTGCTCATTATCGCCTCCCTCCAGATAAACTACTGCACCTGCAGCCATAGCACTGGCGCTGCCAATCTCTGCCTGACATCCGCCCTCAGCACCGGAAATACTGGCACTCTCTGCCAATACACTGCCAATTCCTGCTGCCACAAACAAAGCCTTAACCAGCTCATCCTCAGGAAGCTGCTTCTGCTCCTCATAAGAAAGCAACACCGCAGGCAATACTCCACAAGAACCTGCTGTCGGCGCCGCTACAATTCGCTTCATACAGGCATTGGATTCGCTCATCTTCACTGCTTTTTCCATAATCTGGGAAATCAAATCCCCAAAAAGACTTTTTCCTTCCAAACGAAACTGCTCCAGCTTGGCTCCGTCTCCGCCTACCAGTCCGCTTGCCGAATGCAGAGTCGGGTCATAATGTGCATCTGCTTCCTGCATGGCACGAAGCATTCCACGCATGGTTTCAAAGGATTCTCTCTCACTGACATTTCTTTCCGTACAGTCATCCTCTATAATCAGCTTCCAAAATGGTTTATTATTCTTCTCAGCCAATGATACAATCTCATGTAAATATTTATATCCCATTATGATTCCTCCAAGCTCAGATAGGTTACCTTTTCGATTCCCTCCAAATGAGCAAGCCATTTAATTGCCTCTCCGGGAATTTCCTGGTCACACTCCAATACCATAACCGCTTTACCGCCTCTGTTTGAACGGTACAGCTGCATCTTTGCAATATTCACTGACTTATGCGCCAGCATACTCGTTACCTCTGCAAGATGTCCGGGCTGGTCGTGATTATGTACAATCAAGGTCGCATAATCTCCCGAAAAGTTAGCAGACAGGCCATCTATCTGGGCAATATTAATAATCGAACCACCAAGGGATTCTCCCACAATCTCCAATTGTCTTCCGCTTTTTCCTATCAGGAAAAGCTGAGTAGAATTGGGATGCGCCTCCTTTAAAACGGCTTCCCCAAAACTAAGCTTTATCCCTTTTTCTTTGGCAATCTCCAGACTGTGAGGTATTTTTTCATCATCAGGCTTCATGCCAAGCAAGCCTGCCACGAGGGCTAACTGCGTTCCATGCCCTCTTCCCGTTGCCAGGAATGAGCCATATAAAAGTATCTTAGCCTCAGCAATCTCTTCCCCCATCAGCCGCCTTGATACATAACCTATCTTTACTGCTCCCGCCGTATGAGAGCTTGACGGACCTACCATAACCGGTCCCAGAATGTCAAATAACCCCATTTTACACCTTACCTTCCGCACTGATTCCAACAATCTATTTATATTATTTCACAATCAGTCCCTGTCTATACGCTGCAAGCAGCAATTCCAAGTCGCGAATCGTTTCCTTAATCTTTGCACCGTTGTCCGTGTCCTTAACCATTACACGAACAGGCTCTGTCTCAAAGAAATCCGATGTTGACTCAATATCCTTATTCTCCTCAAGTACCTTCTCTATGCTCTCAAAGGGCTGATGTGCCTTTAAACGCATTCCATGAGAATTATAAATCAAGGTGTATCCTGCAATCCCCGTTGTCTTCTGATATGCCTTACAAAAACCGCCGTCAATAACAATCAATCTTTTATTTGCCTTCAGTGGTGACTCCCCTGCTGCCACCTTAATCGGCGTATGTCCATTAATAATATGTGAGGTTGGTGTCTCTAATCCAAACTCCTTTAGTATCTTAATACAGTACTCTTCTTCCTGATAAAAACGGTAATACGGATTCTTCTCTTCCTCCCATACCGACTCATCATCAATAAAGGTTCGCTCGAAGGTCTTCATATTCCTTCCTGCAAGAGGAGATTTACTTCCACACCACAGATACCACATAAAATCAAGGTCATACAAATCATTGCTTCCAAAATAAGCTCTTCTTGCCACCTTAGAAGCATAATCCATGTATGCCTTTCCTTTATATGCAGTATTGCCTACCTTCATACCGTCAAACTCACCATTCTCATCCATAGGAATACAACCATGATAAAGAAGATTACCATTATAACAACGGTAAATATTACCCTTTTCATATAAGAACTCAATATGACGTCTGAGCATATGACTGTTACGAAATGCCGCTTTTAAATCGTCCATGACCTGCTGCTCTTCCCTTGTCAGACGATAACACTCTCCCTCTGCCAGAGTCGGAAAATCCGTATCATTTAAAACATATTCCTTCTGCCCGATTCGCACAGTCCCTCTTTGCCTGTCAATCTTATCCAAAAGCAGTCTGTCACTCATACCATACTCAGGATGGCGCAGGATAATCTGCCCCTCCAGCTTAAATAAAATTACCGAAATCGCCTTCAGAGCCGCTTCCATCGGCGCCAGCTTCGGATACGTCTTCTCCGCAAAGATAGTCAGCGAGCGTAAGCTAATGGCATAGGAATTCTCCAGTATTTCGATATTATCATACTTAATATTATTACGCAGTACATTGGCGATACATGCCTCACTGCCGCTTGCCGCTCCCATCCACAGGATATCATGATTTCCCCACTCAATATCCACAGAATGATACTGCATTAGGAGGTCTAAGATATGGTCAGCGCTGCTTCCTCTGTCATAGATATCTCCCACAATGTGCAAATGGTCTACCGCCAGACGCTTTACCAGCTTGGAAATGGCCACAATAAATGCGTCTGCACTGTTAATCTCTATAATTGTATCAATGATTTTCTCATGATAAACATGCTGATTGTTATCCTCATCCGGCTGCGCATGCAATAACTCATCAATAATATAGCTAAAATCCGCAGGCAATGCCTTACGAACCTTAGAACGTGTATATTTGGAAGATAAAAGCTTAGCAAGCTCCATCAGATTCTTTAACGTGAGCTTATACCAATAAGGTGTCAGTACCTGCTCGTCTCTAAGCCTTTTGAGCTTCTCTACCGGATAATACACCAGTGTACAGATTTCCTGTCGCTCTCTTGCTGAAAGACGCTTACCAAATATCATATCCACCTTCTCTTTAATAACGCCTGCCGCATTATTTAAAAGATGATAAAACGCCTCGTACTCTCCGTGCAAATCGCTCATAAAATGCTCTGTACCCTTTGGCAGATTCAAAATTGCCTGCAGGTTAATAATCTCTCTACACACCGACGGCACGGATGGATACTGCTCCGATAGTAATCGCAGATACTTCAGCTTATCCTCTGATAAAGTAATTTGTTTCCCCTCTTCAAGCCTTAATTCCAAGTTCTTATCCTCCCAAATCTATCACTTAATCTTTCTCAGTAAATCGGAAGGCATAACCATATTCCGAATTTACCGCAAAGGCATTTAACTCGTCCTCCGTAAAATATCCACGAAGTTCATCTTCTTCTATTATAACTCTATATCCCTCTGCAAGTAAACGTTCATATTCTTTCATTATTTGAGAAGTTTGTTCATCATAGCCATCCTGACTGTATGTAAGCGCCTCATACACAGTCTCACCCTGAGCATTTGTGCAATCACCAAAAACATCAATTGCTACATAGTACTCAACTGCCTGACCTGCATATTCTTTCATTGCCTCTTCTAATTCATAGAAATAGAAATACTCTCCCTTGCCCGGTACAGCATAGCAAACCTCTACCTCCATCTTGGCAACTTCACCATCCGCTCCTATTTCCATCGAATAGTCCTTAACAAGGTGAATCTCCTGTGTTTCTGCCTTCGCATCTTCAGTTACCACCGACTGGTGTGATGTTGTATTTGACTTTTCCGCCTCCGGCATTATTGCAGTATCTTCTGCTGCAGCTGCATTGTCTTCTGCATACATCTCTGCGGCTTCCTCTATTACCGCATCATTCGTTGAATATATCTTTGCTGATGATTTTGTTGAATCTGTCATACATGCGCTTTCTGTCGCATCATAGGACCTAAAGTTCTGCCTGAAAGCTACCGCTGCAATGCAAAGTACTGCAAAACCTGCCGCTATACTCCCCCATCTGGTCCATTTGCTCCAACTAACGGTCTTCCCTTTCTTCGATATCCCCGTATCTAAAGCCGCCTCCTGCACCAGACTATCATCGATATATCCGATATCCTTTAATAAATCAACACCTCTCATAACGCAATACCCTCCTCTTCCAAATGCTCGCGCAGCTTACCACGCATACGAAACAGGATGGATTTCACCTTGCTGTCGCTCATATTATAGGCCTTTGCTATATCCGTGATGGAATCCATATACCAGTATCTTCTAACGAATACCTTACGCATCTGCTCTGTCTGTGTATGTAGAAATTCGCTGATAATCCTTCCGATTTCCTCACTCTCCAATTTGCGAGTGTAATCATCAGGTGCAGAGATACAATTTTCCAGCTCCGTACTTAACTCTACAACTAACGCATCTCTTTTCTTTGCCTTCTGATAATCCAGCTTACCAAAACAGAAGTTTCTTGCTATCTTTGCAAGATAAGCAAAGAAAAACTCCGGTCTTTTCGGAGGTATTGTATTCCACGCTGCATGGTAAGTGTCATTTACACACTCCTCCGAATCCTCCTGATTGTATAATATCTTCTGAGACAACGCATGCAGCTGTCTGCCGTATTTATCATCTGTCTCCGTAATTGCCTGCTGTGAGCGTTGCCAATATAATTCAATGATTTCCGTATCTTCCATGTTGTTTCCTCCTTCTGTATTCGGCACACTTCCACTTACTTTATATAAGGGATTTCTTTTTCATTGGTTGCATTTACTCTTTCAATCCGGTAAATACTCCATATATAATCAATTCCTGCTACTCCGTCATGATTTATCTTCACAAGCCATAGTGCTTCATTCAAGCGCAATAGGCAACAGCCTTCCGCTAATGGAATGTATCCGATATCATCACATAGTTTGCTGATTTCCTTTATTGCACTCTCCTCTAATCCAAAATAATATAAAGAATGCCATTCTTCATCTGTGTAGGGAAACTCCTGCCATTCAAGACGTGCTTCTATATAAGATGAATGATTAGTAGCCTTATTAATTATTGTAAAGGAACCATCTCCAACCTCAAACGTTTCCTGCATATCTCCTATTGGCATGTACGAACTTAAAGGATTCATATATATACAAGACTTAATGATATATGTACCTTGCTCCACTTCCTGTCTTTCAACTATATTTTTCAAGCGAAACAACCAACGGACATGATTCTTAGAAACATCATCTTCATAAGGATACCAACAAGCAAGATACACTTCTCCATTCTTTTGCTTCAATAGATAATAACTCATTGCACTACTATCATTTTTCCTAATCAGCTCCCAAGCGTTTTCATTATCACGTCGTATCTTAGATGCTGAATAAGAATCTTTCCACCCCGATATGCCATCTATATCCTTAAAATATACATCAAAATTCTTCTTAGTGAGATGAATCTCTTTCATTCCACCAAGTGTTTCAAAATGAACACTCTGTATGAATTTATCCCCCATTACTTGCATTACATAATCCGCCGTAAAGCAATACTGTGGTGCTGTTTCTTCCGTATAGCTAAAATCATACTGCGGCGCATTATATATGATCTCCTCCACATAGTAGCTATGACAGAAAGGCTCCGGTGCATGTAAAAGTACTTCTCTTGGATTAGAAAGAAAGCATATTCCCACAGCAAGACATAGGAATACTGCTGCTAACAATACCCAAAAAGTAGGTTTCTTATAGTACAGAATATTGTGAACTCTCTCCTTTACGCCTACTTCTCCAAACGCCAACGGACAGGCGGTTATCATTTTTCTTGAAATGCTACACTGTAACAAAGCTTCCGAATAGGGCTTCTTTTCCGGCTCACCTAACTCTCTTATCACTCTTTCATCACAGGCAAGCTCTATGTCTCTGCTAAACAAAATATATGCCACCCAAAGCAACGGTTGAAACCAATATAATGTCAAAAGCAAAAATCCCAATGGCTTCCACCAGTGGTCATGTCTTCTGATATGTGCCTTTTCATGCGCAATCACATACGACGTCATATCCTGTTTTAAGTCTGACGGAAGATAGATTCTTGGCTTACCAATTCCTAGTATAAACGATGTTTCAATATCATCACATATGTATATATTTTCTCCAACAGGTATTGATGCTGACACCCTTTTGTGAATTCTTAGATAGCTATATAGTGCATACAGCGACATTGCAATTACACCTGTCACCCATAATCCCAATGCAACAAAAATAATCACCTGCAAAGGATTCACACTGTCTCCCACATTCGGTGCAAAACTCTCTGAAATCACAGGATTCACATAGCTGTTCACAAAGCTGATTCCGCTGTGAATCGTCGGTTCTGTTGCATATAAGATATCCTGCGGTATGGTTTCAGCACTTGGAATCAGACTAAAAATGCTCTCCCATGTAACGGGAATTACCAGTCGTATTGCCACCAATGCCCATAATACAACTCTTATTGCCTTTGGAAGCTTCTTCCCGATAGCTCTTATGAATATAATCGCCAATACCATCCAGCCTGCCGAAATACTCATGTTCAATAGCTTAAGAAATAATTCCTCCATATTTACTCCTCCCCGTAGGAATCTATCATTTTACGAATCTGGTTTATTTCCTCCCGTGACAGCGATTTTCTTGTAGCAAATGCATTTAAAAAGGCCGGGAGGGATCCCTCAAAAGTCTCATCCACAAATCTCTCACTCTGCACGGCATGATACTCCTGCTTGGATATCACCGAGCTTACAATTCCATCCACATTCTGAAATAAACCTTTCTCACACAACTTTCTTAAAACAGTGTATGTAGTCGGACGCTTCCAGTTCAGCTCCCTCTCACATATCTCAGACAACGCCCTTGACTGTATCGGCTCATTCTCCCAAATAATGTCCGCAAACCGCGCCTCCACAACTCCTAACCTCATATCCTCCATAAGTCATTCTCCTTCCTGTTTATAGGGAATAAACTACTTTTAGTTTATTCCCTATAAACAGCTTTGTCAATATATGTTCAAATTCGGGTTTGCATGAGCCATGCACATCTATGTCGAATAGTCTGTGGGAGCTTGCTCACAAACAGACATATTCGTGCATAGATGTATACGGCGATGCCGTTCGATGAACAAGCGCCGTAGGCGCTGTGAATCGAGCATGCGAATGCAATGTCGAGCTGTTCCCGCTTTGCCTGACTGATACACAAACAGACTCTATTTGTCTCAAAAGTTAGAGTTCCGAGCATAAGTGGTGCTAGATGTTTTTATTTAATTGTTCTAAGACGTACGCAACCGCAGCCGATTCGCCATCCATGGCTCAATTGGCTGCTGCCGCCTTCGTCCAAGCGGCGGCTTGCTGTGTACTCCAAAAACATCAAGAACCACTAAATACTCTTCACAATACTTTTTACGGCAAACAGAGTCTGTTCTTTTGCATCAGTCAGGTAAAGCTTGAGGTAGATAAACAATAGATTTGTAGTCAATTATATTTAGGTTTAGGGGGGATTTCTAAAGAATAAATCTATAAAATTTATGTAATCTTTATTTGCCTGAAGAACCTAGCCTTTCTCTGTTTGTAATATTAAAAATATCGAAGTTGGAGAGATAAATGACTTGTCTAGTCGGGGAAAATATAAGTAACATCCCAACTGAAGAGACGAAAACACTTGTCTGGTCGGGGAAAATATAAGTAACATCCCGACTGGAGAGACAAAAACACTTGTCTAGTCGGGGAAAATATAAGTAACATCCCGACTGGAGAGACAAAAACACTTGTCTAGTCGGGGAGAATATGAGTAACATCCCGACTGGAGAGACGAAAACACTTGTCTGGTCGGGGAAAATATAAGTAACATCCCGACTGAAGAGACGAAAACACTTGTCTGGTCGGGAAAACATTTGAAATACCTAAACTAAAATGATAAAAATCTCATGTTGAATCACATTATCTCGTTTCCCCTAAATCTAAATTTAATTGACTACGAATCTATTGTTTAGCTGCCTCAAGCTTTGCCTGACTGATGCAAAAGAACAGACTCTATTTGTCGTAAAAAGTATTGTGGAGAGTATTTAGTGGTTCTTGATGTTTTTAGAGATATAGCAAGCCGCCGCTTGTGACGACAAAGTGTTGCAAGCAACACTTGGGCAAGCCCATATCGAAACATGGAAGTCGAATATGGGCTGGTTGCGTACGTCTTAGAACACTTAAATAAAAACATCTAGTACCACTTATGCTCGGAACTCTAACTTTTGAGACAAATATTGTCTGTTTGTGTATCAGTTAGGCAAAGCGGGAACAGCTCGACATTGCATTCGCATGCTCGATTCACAGCGCCTACGGCGCTTGTTCATCGAACGGCGTCGCCGTATACATCTATGCACGAATATGTCTGTTTGTGAGCAAGCTCCCACAGACTATTCGACATAGATGTGCATGGCTCATGCAAACCCGAATTTATAGTACTACGTTATAAAACAAAAGTGAGTTTACTTGACAGAAGGCGGAGTAAGCTCTTTGTTTTATTACTGCGGGGAGTTATCGATATTCTTTTGTATAAAACCTATTGAAAATGATTTTAAATGCCATTATGCTTATTTATGGACGTCTAATCATGTAGAATATGGAGATGAAAATGAAAAGAGAAAGAGACATGAAAGGTGGTAAATGTGCCAATAAAGAGGAATTGTATCATCTGATAAAAGAAGAACAGCCCAATATATGCCAGATGGTAGTATATAAAGATGGTAAGAAGGTATATTCTGATTGTTGGAATAATTATCAAAAGGATGACTGTACGCATATCATGTCTGCGACCAAAAGTGTTATAGCGATACTGATAGGGATTGCTATAGACAAAGGGCAGATAAGAAGTGTTGAGGATAAGGTATTGGACTATTTTCCTGATTATAAAGTGAAAAGAGGAGAAAAGACCATTTATGATATTCACATCAAACACTTACTGACTATGAGGACGCCCTATAAGTGCAAAGGTGACCCTTGGAGCAAAGTGTGTTCAAGTGACAACTGGACATATTCGTCGCTTGATTTTTTGGGAGGAAGAAAAGGTTTAACAGATGAATTCAATTATCAAACAGTGTGTCTTCATATACTCTCGGGAATTCTATATAAGGCAACCGGGATGAAGACGGTAGATTATGCGAATACATATTTGTTTGAGCCATTAGGAATAAAAAAACACACAAACTTTTATGTAGAAACAGCAGAAGAACATAAACAATTTACGATTGGAAAGTTACCGAAAGAAAATGTTTGGTTTTGTGATACGCAAGGACTGGGAACGCCGGGATACGGGCTTTGTATGTCAGCAGAAGATATGGCGAAAATAGGTTTGTTATGCTTATATAAGGGTAAGTATGATGATAAGCAAATTGTTTCTTCGCAATGGATAGAAGAAATGACAAGATCAAGAGAAGTTGAAAATGGTAACTTTAGAGGAATGGAATATGGATATTTGTGGTGGATTATTGATAGAAAAAAGAATATATATGCTGCGATAGGAAATAGTGGTAATATTATTTATGTTAATTCTCAAAAGAATCTAGTAATATCGGTATCGTCGTATTTTAAGCCGACTATATTTGACAGAGTGGATTTTATCCAAGAATATGTAGAACCGTTTATCTGGGCGATGTAGTTTGGGAGAAAGGAAGACAGCCGGGAATCGTTATGATAAATTTACGGGAGAACTGATAGACAATTATACTACTTATGAACAATGTATGGAATATACGTTAATTGCGTTAGGGGTTGGATGTATATCTATGATGGCGTTACTGATAGGTAAATGGTGTAAACGAAAGCGTAAAGAAGGTAGTGAGCACGATTGTGAAAAATAAAGATGGCTAAGTTATTTTGTGATATATTATATGCGGAAGATGAAAGAAATACAGAGAAAGTATAAGGAGACTATACTATGGAATTTATGGGAAAAAAGTTAGAGGACATTGTTGTGACACTGCCGTATGAAGACGGAACAAGTATGGACTGTGGAGTTTATTCTTATTTTGAAGTGAATCATAAAAAATATTTTGCGTTACTTCCATTGATAGGTGAAAAGCAATTGGATTATTCGCAAAGCTATATGCTTTATGAGGTTGAGGAAGACGATGAGAATAATCCTATCGTTATGTATATAGAGGATGATATAGAATATGCTATTGCAGCACAATATTTCTCAAATCAGCTGTCAAAGAAGTAAATCCATAGGAAAGAAATCAGGATTTTGAACAAGCTATTTGATGTGGTTACAGTACATAATGATGAAGTGACTGGAAGAATATAGTAATAGAGAGGTTTTTATGATTAAAGTTTTTACAAACAACGAGAAATTTCAGTATGACTTGCACTCCTTGATTAAGGCATTCTATCCTGAGAAGGATGTGAAGGTGTTTGGGATGGAGCAGGAAAGTGAGCCGGGAGATTCGTATGTGAAGGTGCTCTTGGAGGAGCAAAGTATGCAGGTAGAGCTACATGTGGATAACTCTGCAAAGGCGGAATATACATGTGAATTTACCAAGGAGCAGGTAAAGGGTGCGGATGAAGCTACAGGAGTCGCTTTGTATAAGAACGCCTGCAAGCTTGAGCTGTATCATATTCTTTGCGAATATACAGGGAAGAAGCTTCCATGGGGGAATTTAACAGGTATCAGACCAACTAAGCTTCCGATGAGCATGCTGGATGAGGGGATGACAGATGAAGAGATTATCGCAAAGCTACAGGCAACACATGCGGTAAGTGATGAGAAGGCGTTGCTTAGTCTTGATATTGCAAAGCGGGAGAAGGCGTTGCTGGATACGATTCATTATAAGGACGGTTATAGTTTATATATTGGTATTCCGTTCTGCCCGACAACGTGTCTTTACTGTTCATTTACTTCTTATCCGATTGTGTTGTGGAAGAAGCGTATGCAGGAGTACTTAGAGGCGGTAAATAAGGAGATTCAGTATGTATCTGAAGTTTACAAGGATAAGATACTGGATACGGTTTATATTGGTGGTGGAACGCCAACTACACTGGAGGCAGAAGAATTAGACTGGTTGATTACTAAGCTAAAGGATGCTTTTGACTGGAGTGAGGTGAAGGAGTTCACTGTAGAGGCAGGTCGCGCAGACAGTATCACCAGAGAGAAGCTTGAAGTGCTTAAAAAGCATGAGGTAACCAGAATCTCAGTCAATCCGCAGACGATGAAAGATGAGACCTTGAAGCTTATCGGAAGGCAGCATAATGTAGAGCAGGTAAAGAATGCATTTGCGCTGGCTCGTGAGGTTGGCTTTGAAAATATTAATATGGACATTATTCTTGGACTTCCGGGAGAAATGGAAGAGGACGTGACCAATACCATTGAAGAGATTAAGAAGCTCAATCCGGACAGTCTGACGGTACATTCCCTTGCAATTAAGAGGGCGTCAAAGCTCAGCCAGTGGATTGAAACAAATGGTATCGAAACCTTGAATAATACGGATACGACTATGGAGATTGCGGCAGCAGGAGCCGAGGCGCTTGAGATGAAGCCTTATTATCTGTACAGACAGAAGAATATGTCAGGTAACTTTGAGAATGTAGGGTATGCAAGAGAAGGTAAGTTTGGTATTTACAATATCCTGATTATGGAAGAGAAACAGACTATCGTGGCATTGGGAGCAGGTGCATCCACCAAAGCGGTATATCCGGACGGAAGGATTGAACGTTGCGAAA
>SVFJ01000059.1 GCA_015056925.1 Lachnospiraceae bacterium
TTTTCCAGCTCTCCCGTAGGTATAACCATGATATACATTGGCACTGCCTTCCTTCGTACCATTATAACATGGTACTACGGGATAATCCTGCTCCATCCATCGAATCCAGTAAGTTCTTTCTCTTTGCTCACCTTCTTCATAATCATACACCGTCTCACCATAGCTTGCAGCGTCCAAACCTGCCGCATCGGCAATTGTCGGCAAAAACTCATAAAAAGATACCGGTGCATTTGTTACAGGTGACACATCGTGCGTCTCCCCGGGCTGCTTCATATAGAATATAACCTGTGATGCAAAACCCTCTCCATGGTCTGCCGTGATAATAATGGTAGAACTATCATACACCCCTAATTCCTTGAGCTGATTCAAATATTCTTCCACGACAGTCATACACCCCTTGGATGTCTCCTCAATCGTGGAATCTTCTTTATAATATCCATTCTCATCCGTGGTCCACAAATGCGGTCCCATCAAATGCTGGACAATATAATAGTTGGAATCTTCATCCTTTGTCAGCCCCTGTTCCAATAATCCCTCATAAAATTCATAGTTGTTATGATTTATTTTATATTCCTTTACCTGAACTACATCTTCATACTCATCGATATTCGCATAAAAATACGGCTTTATCATTTCGGGGAACATTCGATATGCAGACATCTTTACCATTGTTCTGTATAAAATATCATTTAATACTTCAACCTCCTGAGAGGAATTGATTACATTATGAATCTTCCCATTTAAAATTTCAACATCATTTAATCCGCATAAAATATTTGTATCCGGCGTATATACATTTGTTACATATCCGTTCTGTTGAAGTTCCTCATAAAATCGGTTGGTCTCCTCATTACTCCAAATGTCCTTACACCATTCATTAATGGGCTTGGACATCTCTACTTCCTGCCCGGTTAAGATATGTGGAAGTGATGGAAATGTTCCAAAATAAACGCAATCCACATTACTATAGTAAGTAAAATCATGTAGATAATCTGTTGCTCCGGGATATACAGCTTCCATTCTGTCTATATATTGGTTACTAAAATAATCCAATATAATAACAATCACATTTTCCTTTGCGGATACCGTATACTGGTCCATACCCGATATATGCCAGTTCTCTGCCGGCCTTTCATATGCTTCCTCTCCTGCCGTCAGCATCAATGAAGCAAGTGCCGCTACCTGCATTATCGTGAGTGCCCCTGCACAAAAACTCACTATCTTCTCCCACAATTCCGTTTTGGTCAGAGAAAACACTATGACCGCTATCACAATGGCTCCCCATATTATCAGATTCGGCACAGCGGTAGCATTCTTGGCTACATATCCCTCAGGATTCACCCCCAGCAAATCCAGATTCTGATTCAAAAACATTGTCTGAATATATCCTGCCAGCGCTATACCAAATACCACTGAGGCAAGCACCCTTGATACCTTATCCGGTAATGCAAATATAACAAGCGCTAAAATCAATGTTGCTATCACACCGCCAACAGCTAACCGCCCTGCAAACTCTCCATACAAAAACTCAAATTCTGTAACATTTGCAAAATAAATCTCTGCCGGTCCAAATATCAATAGCATAAAATGAAATAAAAATGCTACTACTAAAGATATCCCCAGCTTCTTCCATCCTCGTTTTTTCATTTTACTCTCCCTAATAAAATGCATCTACTTCAGGTATTACAATATCCGCACCATCATCATATGTTTGATAAAGCTCTTCAATCCCACCTGTATAAGTAAAACCGCAATATGCATTATCTGCTCCTGTTCCACTACCGGAATATTTAGGAACCAATGGTAAATCCGGTACAACTAATCTTACCCAAACCGTTCTTTCCCGCAACTCATCCTCAGGTATCTCATCTACAGTTCTACCATAAGGTGTCGCATCTACACCTGCTGCCTTTGCAATCGTTGCCGGATATTCGCAAAGCGTAATCGGAGCCGCATTCACTTGAACTGCATCATGAGTCTCTCCCGAATTCTTCTTGAAGAATACCACCTGCGAATCTCTTGGTCCTCCATGGTCTGACGTTACGATAATCGTAGCATCATCATATACACCAAGTGCCTTGAGTTGTGCAAAATATTCCTCCAGCATAACCATACAGCCCTTGATAGTCTCTTCTCTTGTAGCATTCTCTTTATAAAATCCGTCACTTCCTGTCGTCATCGCATGAGTTCCTTCCAGATGCTGTACCACATAGTAATTTGACTCTGCATCAGCTTTCAAACCTTTCTCCAATAAACCTTCATAAAAAGATGAATTTTTATGTTCAATCTGATTCGCACGTTGTGTTACAATCTCTGAATATTCACTGTAATCAGTGTATACATAAGGCTTCAAAATATATGGAAACATTCTGTATCCCGACATCTTTGCCATGGTCATAAACAACAGATTATAATTAACCTCTAAATCCTGTCCCTGATTTACAACATTAGAAAATGTTCCTTTTAATATTTCTGCGCTATTCATTCCGCAAAGCATACTTCTTTCAGGTGTATAGAAATTAGAAACATAATTCTGTTCTCTTAATGCTCCATAAAACTCCTGCACTTCATCTGACTGCCACAAATCGTAACACCAGTTATTAATCGCCTTCCTCGGCTGTGGCTCCTGCCCCGACAGAATATGAATCAAAGAAGGATATGTTCCGAAATAAACACAGTCTGTATTATCATAGTATGTGAAATCACTCATCGGATTCAGCAAATCCGGATACTGTTCTATAGCCGGTTCTAAATACTCGTTGCTGAAATAGTCCAATATAAAAACTATGATATTATCATTTGCCGATACCGTATATTGTTCTTCTCCTGACAAATAGTACTGTCCTGTCGCCTCTCTTCGAAAAGCATCCTCACCTGCCGTAAATATCAAGGAACACCATGCAACAGCCTGGATACAAATCAAAATCTCAGAGCCATAAGAAACCAGCAAATTCCAAGTTTCTTTGTCCTTAAACGCCAAATACAGCATCAATGCAATGACAGCCAGCCATATAAGCAGATTCATAACTGCCTGTCCTACCTGTATCTGATATCCGTCAGGATTCATTCCCAACAAATCCAATCCGGAATTAATAAACATAATCTGAATATATCCTGCTACAGCTATTCCGAAAAACATTGAAACAAATACCTTATACAGCACACTTGGCAAAAACATTAAAATCAATGCCAATACCAAAGATATCCCGAAAGATATCCCTATCATAGGAAACGCAAAATCGCCATACACAAACTGAAACTCCGATGTATTGGCAAAAAATATCTCTGCCGGCCCAAATATCAGTAACATAAAGAAAAACAAAAATATAACAATAAAAGCGACCCCTAGCTTCGCTATTTTCTTCTCTTTCATCTCTAACTCCTTTATACAACTTTGTCATCATTATAATACTTTAATATACTACATATTTTCATACTTTGTAAACATTATGTAACCATTATTTGAGATGTAATTTCTGCTATATTCTTTTCAATCAAAAAGGTTCCAACCCCAAAGTCGGAACCTCATCCTTATTCTCACATTCACTATGTTGCACTACTCAAACTTTTTGCCCCACAGACAGATACCCTTATTGTCCTTACCTGTAATAACCAGCGTCGGCTTCCAAAGCTCATAATCCCAAGCCGGTGACACCTGATACATCTCCTCTGTATTTGCAAAACGAACTACCAGAGTATTCTCACCCTCTAACTCCCATGTAATACGGGTCAATACTCCAAAACAGCCTGTTCCGTCGGTGCGCAGCTCCATTGCAGTCGAAGACTGTATTCCCTGAGGTGTAGTCGGTGTCAGACGAATTCTCTCATATCGTCCCGCTATGTCCTCTCTCCCCAAAGGACAAAGCTTTTCACCACTATATATTTCAGGGGATGCTAATGGCCAGCCATCCTTTGACCAATACATCTTTCGCACATGCATAGTGGACGGCTCTCCCTCCTTAAAATTCTTCTCTCTGATATGATGTACAAGATACCATTCACCATCAAAATCATGTAACACAGAATTATGTCCCGGTGCCATATACTGCGTTCCCTCATGAAATGCATAACCGCAGGCAAGCATATAACCAATACTGTTATCATCATCATTCAAATCCGTCATATCACGTCCGTTATAATCTAAATAGGGGCCTAAAACATGCTTACTTCTTGCCACTCGAATATTATAATCACTACTTAATGAACCATAGGAACAGAACAAATAATAATACTCCGTCTCAGGATTGTAAATAATATACGGACCTTCTATTGCCCCGTCACACCATCTTGGTCGTCTGGCAATACATTTACCAAATCCTTCCTCAGCCGCAAAACCTGTCTCTTTATCCAACTCCAGTATATGAATACCACCCCAAAAAGAGCCATATACCATATACTGTTTACCATTCTCTACATCTTCTATAATATTGGCATCTATTGCATTCACCGGACAACCTGCATCTGTCTTCACGACTGCACCTTTAGCCACGAACGGTCCCTCCGCCTTATCTGATACTGCAAGATATATGCAGGACTGCTGTACTCCGAAGGAAGAATTCGAACAATACAAGCGGTATTCATTTCCTACCTTCACAATATCCGGTGCCCATATATGCTTTGTTCCTACATGAGCCTGCGAATCTGCTGACGGTTCGTCCGTAATCTTACCGATTCGTTCCCACTTTATTAAATCCTTAGAGCGAAGTGCATCCGCACCTGTACCATATACAAAATAATCTCCTGATACCGGGTCATGATAAATTGCAGGATCATGGGTAAACCACAACGACTCCTTCGGTAACGGTTCTCTCTCCTTCTCTGGCTTTGGAACGGGTTTTCCGATAGGCCTCTTTGGTTCTGTTGGAAATGCCACACCTTGTCTCATAAATTCCTCCATACATTCTTATTATTGTATTTCTGAATGATTTTATAGCTTTTAAGAATTGTCAAACAATTGAAAGCGACCTTTCATTTTTCTTGTTTTCAAAATAAATATCATACAATCTGCAATTATTCTATTGCAAAATCTTCATTTGTTTCCTATAAGTTACAATAAAGTATATCAGTTCTGCAACTGCCGTTATCGTCCAAGAAAAAATATAAAGCAAATACAAGGACGGTATCGTCTGAAAATGTGCAAATACGGTATAAACCCATATCACACGAAATACGCAGGACCCCATAATCACAATAAACGTTGGTATCACACTCTTTCCCAAACCGCGACACGCCGCAATCGACGCATCCATAAAAGCAGAAACACCATAAGATAAGCCCATAATCGTAAGCCTCTTCATTCCCGCCTCTATTACCAACGCATCTTTTGTAAATAATGCCAGAAAGTTTTCTCCAAATACCACCAACGCTAATCCCATCAATGTTCCAATACCAAAAGAATATGCCAAGCTAATCAGGAAACTCTTTAATACTCTGTCTTTTTTCCCCGCTCCGTAATTCTGGCTCATAAAGCTGGAACATGCTGTATAAAATGCTGCCATCACATCATATACCAATGCATCGGCATTAGCTGCTGCTGAGTTCCCTTCTACCATAACTGCATCAAAGGAATTTACACCAACCTGAACAAACAGATTTGCTACTTGAAATATCGCATATTGCAAAGAGGAAGGAATACCAATCGTAAGAATGGATTGCACCTTATCTCTATGAAATCGAAGCTTTCTAAAATCTAACCCATATATATCCTTAACCTTAAGCAAGGATAACAAAATCAATACAGCTGATATATACTGTGAAATAACACTTGCTATGGCAACACCGGCAACATCCATATGAAACCCAATTACTAAAATCAAGTTTAAAATGACATTCACAACACCAGCTATCGTAAGATATACCAAAGGCATTCTTGTCTCTCCTACTGCACTATAAACACCATTACCAAAATTATATAATGCAAGAGCAGGCATACCCATAAAATATATTCTCAAATACTTCGCTGCGCCTTCTATCAGTTCCTCCTTGGTATTCAATAGCTGTAGAATATCTCTCGCATAAATAACACCAGTTATCGTCAATAATACCCCCAACGTCAGGCATACCAATGCCGATGTGTGCACGGTCTCCATAACCTCTTTGGGTTTCTTTGCCCCATAATGTAATGCTACCAGTACATTAACTCCACAGGACATACCAATCAATATTCCGGTAAACAATGCAACCAAGGTAGCTGTAGAGCCAACAGAACCTAAGGCTGCAGAACCAGCAAACTGTCCCACGACTGCAACATCCGCCATATTAAATAACACTTGCAATACATTAGAAAGCATCAGTGGAATACTAAACACTAAAATGCGTTTCCACAAATTTCCTTGGGTTAAATCATTCTTATTCACTGCACTACCTGACTTTCCTCAGCAAACTGTGAATTTGTGCATTGCACAAATTCATACGAATAGAGTCTTCGATATAAGGACTCTATTCGTTGTCTTCCTCGATGACCTGAATCTCCAGATAATCAAAATCTATCTCTTCTATAAAACTATCTGCACGGAACCTTGCCTTATCGTGTTTCTTAAACTCCTGTATCGTTGATTCCAACCATATCGGTTTTCCCAAATCAAATTGATAACACACGTCATCTATTGCCCGGAACACCTTATGTGTTCTGGTATCCTTACTATCATCACAAATTACTGTATCCTTCAGCATTCTATTATCCTTAAAAAGCTTAGCCCATAATCGAAACATTTTTACTCCTCTTTCAACATCGCTTTTTTTCTTTTTATACAGTATAGCATATTTTCCTTATTACTGACATATATATTATCTTAACGGCTTTGTTCCTATGCCGCAATCATTTTTACCAACAGACCTAAATTATTTATAAACTTTTTGTTTATTTTCAACATAAATGTGGAAAAGTATGTTAGAATGAGGTTGATAGAATGATTACTAACATCAATCTACCAAAGGAGAGAGTTAAAATGGAATATAAGTTAAATACAAATTCGGAAGTAGATAGTTGGAAAGAAGTTATCCTTGTATACAATTCTGCTCTGAAAGAAATAGGTACAAAACTGGAAATCTTAAACGATGAGTTCCAGCATGTGCATAGATACAATCCGATTGAACATATTAAATCACGAATTAAAACATCAGAGAGTATTGTTAAAAAGCTAAAAAAGAATGGCTATGAATCTACTATTGAAAATATGGTGAAATACGTTAATGACATCGCCGGCATCAGAATTATCTGCTCCTTTACGACTGATATCTACCGCATCGCCGAGATGCTAACCAACCAAACAGATATCAAGGTACTTTCCGTAAAGGACTATATTAAGAATCCAAAAGCTAGCGGCTACAAGAGTTACCACATGATTGTTTCTATTCCGATTTATCTTTCGGACAGAATCGTGGATGCCAAAGTTGAGATTCAAATTCGTACAGTAGCTATGGATTTCTGGGCAAGCTTAGAGCACAAGATTCACTACAAATTCGAAGGAAATGCTCCCGAATACATTAAGGATGATTTATTCGAATGTGCCAAGATGGTGTCTGAATTGGATGCTAAGATGCTATCTCTTAACGAAGAGATACAACAGATTGAAAAAGAGATGCTGGAAAAAGGCAATTTGTAAACGAATATTAATATTTAAAAAGCACGCAATTAGGGTTGCGTGCTTTTTGGTTCTTTATGCTACATATAAGAACATAAAGGTAAAGTGACAGATACTCCCAGCCATTACAAATAAATGGAATATCTCATGAGAGCCAAAATTTTTATGAATCGAATTAAAGACAGGCATCTTCAGTGCATAAATGACGCCGCCTATCGTATAAATAATTCCTCCTGCAAGTAACCAGCCAAACGCCGCATGTGGCAATGTATCCCAAAGTGTACCAAATACCAACAAACAAAGCCATCCCATCGCTATATAAATAATGGATGAAAACCACTTCGGACAGGTAATCCAAAATGCCTTAATCAACATACCTGCAATTGCAACTGCCCATACCAACGCAAGCAATGTATATCCCATCTGGCCGCCTAAAACAATCAGACATACAGGTGTATAAGAACCTGCTATTAAAACAAATATCATCATATGGTCAATCTTACGATAAATCTTTAATATCTTATCCGATACTGTCACACTATGATATGCTGTACTCGCTCCATATAATAAAATCATACTGCCTGCATAAATCAGCATCGCAGTCATATGAAGGCCTCCTTCTGCCTTTACTACCAAAGCTGCGGCTGCCATCAATGCCATCAGCCATGCTATAAAATGTGTAATTGCACTACCCGGTTCACGAATTGTTAACTGCATCTTCTTTCCTTCCTTTCATAATCTCCCTTAATCACTCTCTTTATTTCACATAATGATATGTCATAATTCCTTAGCTTCGTCATGTAGTTTTCAAAACTACGTATCACTTATTTAAATACTACTCTTTATTATATACTATGTCAATAAGATTTATTCAAAATTTATATCAAATCAATAAAAAGAACCCTTTGAATTATGTTTCAAAGAGTTCTTCCGTATTTCACTTCATTGTACTATAAATGCAACATATTTAACAAGAATATCCACGCCAGTCCATAATAAGTAACTACCGCAACCAAATCATTCACGGTCGTAATCAATGGTCCCGATGCAACCGCAGGGTCCACATGAATCTTATGGAAAAACATTGGAACTATAGTTCCTACAAAGCTTGAAATCAGCATCGCCAACAGCAACGCCACACCAACACATGCCGACACCGCAAATGCATATTCCAGACTTCTTCCTTTAATCAAGCAGGCATATACACCAATAAAACCAAAGGAAAGAATACCTAAAATCAAACCATTTAAGGCTCCTACTCTAATCTCCTTACCAATATGCGCCAGCTTCTGCTTTGCCTTCAAATTCTCATCCATCAATACACGAATCGTAACCGCCAGAGACTGTGTACCGACGTTACCTGCCATACCAAGTATAAGAGACTGGAAACTGGTCAGAATAGCAAGCTCATCTGCCACAGTTTCAAACATACCTACCACAGCCGATACTCCCATACTAAGAACCAACAGAATCGCAAGCCATGGAAGTCGCTTTCTAATACTGGCAAGGATACCTTCCTCCAGTTCCTCCTCTTCCGTCAAACCTGCCAGCTTTGCGTAGTCATCTGCCATCTCATCATCGACTACTTCTACGATATCCTGCGATGTAATAACACCAATCAGCTTATTCTCTTCATTTAATACAGGAATGGAATCCTCCGCATAATCCTTCAAACGTTCAATACATTCAGCAACTGACTCTTGGGCACGTACATACGGATATGACTGACTAATCAAAGACTCTAACTCCTGATGCGTTCTTGCAATAATCAAATCCTTCAGATTAATGGCACCATAAAAGGTTTCATCATCATCTCTGACATAGAGCGTAGTAATATTATCATGTTCCTCCGCCTGCGCAATCAGCTCACGCATCGCCTGCTTAATCGTAAGTCTTCTGCTAATTTCGATGAAATTCGTAGTCATCTTACTACCAATCTGGTCCTCATCATAGGAACAAATCAGCTTAATATCTTCCTGAGACTCTTCATCCATCAATTCAAAAATCTGCTGTCTGGTCTCTTCATCTACCTCTTCCAAAACATCGACCGCATCATCGGCGTCCATGTTCTCGATAATATCCGCAGCACGCTCCGGCTCTAATTCATCAAGATATTTACCAACATCATCTAAATATGCAAAAATCTCAGATACACGTTCCACACCTAATATCTGATACAGCTTCCTGCGCTCCCTTTGGTCTAACTCATCCAACGCATCTGCTATATCATTATCATGATAGTTGTCAATCTCCTCAGAAAGCTTCTCTGCCGGCATACCGCTTCGAATTAACTCAACAAGCTCTTCAACATAATTCTGTTCCTTAACAACTTCTTCGCTCAAAATCTCTCTTTCCATCCCCTGCCTCCTTCTGCACATGGGATATGCGCCGTTATCCTTCTACTATATTCCTTATATCTGCCAGTGTATCCACACAACGATATAAATATTTACTAAGCTCTTCATCAGGCCTTGTTAAATCCGGCACCATAACCGGCTTACAGCCTGCTCGATACGCCGACATAATGCCATTAGGAGAATCCTCTACCGCGATACAATCCTCCGGCTTCTCACCAATCTGCTCACACGCATATAAATATACATCGGGAGCCGGCTTTCCATTCTCTACCTGCTTCGCACTTACAATCTTATCAAACCGGTCATACACACCAATCTTTTGTAAATGCTGTGTTGTAAGCTCCAAAGCTGTTGCTGTCGCAACTGCTGCCTTAATTCCCTTCTCATGCAGATAAGTTAATATCTCATCTAATCCAGGCTTTCTCTCCAAACCAAACTCTGCAATACGCTGTGCTACAATCTCGCGCCTTCTCTCACGTATCGCATAATAATCAAAGCCTTCACCAAATATTTCCTGCATCAGCTTCACACCAAGCTTTGCATCACAGCTTCTAAGCAGTAACGCATGCTCTCTTGTAAAAGGGAATCCTGCCTCAGTAGCAGCCTGACACCAGCCGGCATTATAATGTTTCTCTGTATCCAGCAAAACTCCGTCCATATCAAAAATCACTGCCTTTATCATGATACTGTATTCCCTCCGTTTCAATATTTTCGTGTGAAAATTTATTTTCATACTGTTACTCTGTTATTATATTAACATATTTACCTGCCAATGAAAACAAAAGAGTTGCTTTTCCTTTCAAAAAGCAACCCTTTGACTTACTGTGCATTCATAATTTCTTCTTTTGTTTTGTTCTGATTCTGCTGCGTCAAATTTAACAATGTAATATAGTTACGAATCATATCTCTCACCGTGATTTCTTCGGCATTTTGTGCCTTTGCATACTGCTGCTTCAGAAAATAAATATAATCATCATGGTCCAGCTTTGATTCATATTGATACACAATCTCATGCATTTTCGTGAGTTTTTCAATTAACACATAGGTCTCTCCGGGATTCAATGCTGCCAGTCGAATGACCGGTGCCGCCATATCACGAAATGGTACAATTCCCTCTCTTACTGCAACCTTGTCCTCTAAACGTGTACGCAGTGGTTCAATGCTATAGATACCCTTCGTCTCATCCTCCAAAGCTTCCTTTGTAATACTCATAAGAATTCCCATATGCTTAATCTTACCCTGTAATGCACTGTTATACATATTTAATAACTTTATATAATTATACTCACGCCCTACCTTACTTGGAATTTCACAAATATGAGCAAGCTCATCTACACACAAATATAAGCCTTTATAGCCTGCTTTCACCGCAAAATCCGTAAAAAGTCTAATAAATTCAAACCAATTATCATCTGTTACTATTAGATTTACACCGAGCTCCATCTTAGCCTCTGTTTTTGTACGATAATCCCCATATAACCAACGAAATACGCTTCTTTGTATCTCTTCATCACCATTTCTGCGCGCTTCATAATAAAGCTGTAGTACTCGCCCAAAATCAAAACCGTTTACCTGCTGCTCCATAGCAAAAGTAATCTCAAAAATCCGCTTACTTACTTCCTGTTCGAAGCTCTCATCCTGTGGCAGAATTCCTCCCTGCACAATTTCATTTTCAACCGTACCAATCCATTTATCTAAAATAAGTGGCAGTGCTCCACTATCCGGGCAGGAACGAATCGCCATATTGTGAACCAGTTCTTTATAAAGCTCAAGCCCCTGTCCTCTATGACCAACAAATCGCTTCTCAACAGAAAGCTCAGCATCTGTTACCACAAAATCCTTTTCCAATACATGATTACGAAGTGCTTGCATCAAAAAAGTCTTACCACTTCCATATTTGCCTACAATAAATCGAAAGGAAGCCCCTCCTGCCTCAATCATAGCAACATCCTGCAACAATGCACTAATCTCATTTCTTCTTCCTACAGTAATGTACTCCAATCCTACCCTCGGAACCACACCTCCCTTAAGCGAATTGAGCACAGTTGCCGCTGTCGCAACAGGAATCCTATTCTCCATACCAATCACCATGCCTTTCTTTCTCTTTCCATAAACCATAGATGCTGAAGCATTTCTACTTCAGCATCTTTCATCTACACCTTTAATTGTTCTTCTACATACTTGGCATCCTCGCGAATCTTATTTAATGCCTCTGCACTAAAATCAAAATTTGCTTCTGTCTCTGCCTTTTTCTTATTCTGTATGCTTTCAAATGCCTTCTCTATCATAATAATTCTCTTATTCTGACGGATTGTAGCTAATAAACGATTATGAATCTGAACATATGACTTATCACAGTCCCTTTCATAATCCAAAACCTCTATCATTCTGGAAGAATCATACGGGAAGAAATCGGTAGCGCACATTCTGCCGCCCTTTCCTGACTCATTTGGAATAAAGACACCCATTGCCAATTCATCTCCGCACAAATATACAATCAGAGACCTCTTAGGAATCAATGCCGCAAATACCTCTGTTAACAGCTCCGGCGATGCAGTTGTCTTTGTCACCACTTCAAAAACTGAAATTCCCTCACTTCTCATAAGCGCAGTCACATCCGATGTCGGTGCATCGTCTGTAATCTGATAGCTCCATGTAATGCTTTCTACACCATTCTGAAAAATACCACGGCACTTGGAATTCTCAATTCTCTTGTACAATACCTCTGTCGGCATTCCTTTCTCTACTTTATACTGTTTTGGAATATTGTATCTGCCTCTACTCATCTGCTTTCCCATCTTCCTTTGTCGAACTAACCTGTTTTCATTTATGTTAGGATACTATGTAAACTATCCTTGCGATATTATTATAATACAATTTTTCAAAAAGGTCTACAATTTATTGAAAATTTATTAAATATTTTTACAATTCAGAACAAAGAATGTGCTTACAGCACATTCCCGCGCCGAGCGTGGTCGCTTTGCGACATATTTCATCTTCACGCGAGTGCGCATCCTCGCGGAGCGTTTTTATATAATAGGAACGAAGTTTCCTATTATACAAAAAGACTCTAATCAAGATATTATATCATTGATTAGAGTCTTTTATTAAGCTTTATTCACCCATTAACGCATCCATTTCAGCCTGAACACGCTCCAAATCCTTTCTAATGGATATCTTCTGCGGACAAACCTTCTCACATTTACCACACTTAATACAGTTCTTTGGCTTTGCTTCCTCCGGGATTTCTCTTGTCCATGACCACTTAGTGTCATTCACATTCTGATACACATGATACTCATTCCATACACCAAAGCTTCCAGGAATATTTACACCTGCAGGACATGGCATACAATACTTACATGCCGTACAGCCATTCTGCACACGACTGTGAAGTGTGTTAGCCACATTCTCTACTACCTGCTGCTCCGTATCAGATAATACCTTAAAGTTCGTAAAGGTCTTTAAATTATCCTCTACATGCTCTAAGGCTGACATACCGCTTAGAATAACCTTTACATTATGAAAAGAGCCTACATAACGAAGTGCCCATGAGGATGTACTTGCCTTATCATCTGCCTCTCTAAACATTTGAGTAATATCCTCAGGAAGATTCGCAAGAGAACCACCCTTAATCGGCTCCATAATTACCATAGGAATACCAAGGCTCTCAGCCAGCTCCACACCCTTAGTGGTAGCTTGTGTATCCTTATCCATATAGTTAAGCTGTATCTGACAAAAATCCCATGAATAACCTGTAACAATCTCCTTAAATACATCATAATCATCATGGAAAGAGAATCCGATATAGCGAATCTTTCCCTCAGAGCGTAGCTTCTCACACCATTTCAAGATATCAAGGTTCTTTATCGTCTCCCAACGCTCCTTATTCAAAGCATGTAACAGATAAAAGTCTACATACTCCTTCTGTAATCTTTCCAACTGCAAATCAAAGATTCTCTGGCAATCCTCTATAGTCTTTACCTCCCAAATCGGAAGCTTTGTTGCCAGATAATAAGACTCTCTTGGGTATCTTGCAAGTGCCTTTCCCACAAATCCTTCACTTGCCCCACCGTGATAAGGATATGCCGTATCATAATAGTTCACACCTGCCTGATATGCCATATCAATCATCTTTAGTGCTTCTGTTTCCTCAATCTTACCATTCGCATCTGTAGGAAATCTCATACAACCAAAGCCCAATAATGACACCTTGGCATCAATATTTTCCATTCTTCTGTATTCCATCATAATTGTAACCCATCCTTTCCTATTCTTACATCACACATCTAATATTTATTATAGAATATCCTTCTTATTCTGTATATAGGAACTCCATATCACCAAGCAGCTTCTGTGTATGCTGCATCATTAAATCTGCTTCCTTTTCTACCAGACCATACTTCTTATATTTCAAGGTAAAGCTCGGTGTTCCCTTTGCTGAGAACTCAAGACTACCCTTATACTTTGCCAAAAGCTCCGGAATTCGCTCCACATGCACAGGTGCAAACGGCTCCATATAGAAGACTATACTTCCTACCTTTCCCTTAATCTCAGTAACATAGCGCTCATGCGCCTGTACACGTATCAAGGAAATACGAATCAAATTATCCACAGACTTTGGAACATTACCAAATCTGTCCAGAAGCTCTTCCTTCATATCTTCACACTCAGCATGACTCTCAAGACAGGCAATTCTCTTATAGATATCTAGCTTCTGCACCTCATTTACAATATAGGAAGCAGGAATAAAGGCATCCACATCCATATCCACATAGGTATTGAAATCCTCCTGTGTCTGTAATGCACCCGTTCCCTTTAGATGCTTTACTGCTTCATTGAGCATCTTACAGTATAGGTCATAACCAACAGCCTCCATATGACCATGCTGTCTTTCTCCTAAGAGATTACCTGCACCACGAATCTCCAAGTCACGCATCGCAATCTTAAAGCCACTTCCCAAATCCGTAAACTCCTTAATCGCCTGCAAACGTTTCTCTGCCACTTCTTTAAGCATCTTATCACGCTTATACATAAGAAATGCATATGCAGTACGATTCGACCTTCCTACACGCCCCCTCAGCTGGTAAAGCTGTGACAATCCAAGACTGTCAGAATCATGGATAATCATAGTATTGGCATTCGATATATCAAGTCCGGTCTCTATGATGGTAGTAGATACTAATACATCAATCTCCCCATTAATAAAGTCAAACATGATTTTTTCAAGCTCCTGCTCCTTCATCTGACCATGTGCAAATGCAACATTTGCCTCAGGTACAAGCTTTGCTACCTGATTTGCAACATCTTCTATATTATTAACCCTATTGTATACATAGTACACCTGCCCGCCTCTGGAAAGCTCCCTGACAATGGCTTCACGCACCATTTCCTCATTATGCTCCATTACATAGGTCTGAATCGGCTGACGCTCACCCGGCGCTTCCTCTAAGACACTCATATCTCTGATACCCACAAGGCTCATATGCAGAGTTCTCGGAATCGGAGTCGCAGTCAATGTCAATACATCTACACTGTCCTTTACCTGCTTAATCTTCTCCTTATGACGAACACCAAAACGCTGCTCCTCATCTATGATTAAGAGTCCCAAATCCTTATACTGCACATCGGCAGATAATAATCTGTGCGTACCGATTACAATATCCACAAAGCCCTTTTTCAAATCCTCCAATGTCTTCTTCTGCTCTCCGGCTGTTCTAAATCTTGACATCAAATCCACTCGTACCGGGAAATCCTTCATTCTCTGTACAAAGGTATTATAATGCTGCTGCGCCAAAATGGTTGTAGGTACCAAATAAGCTACCTGCTTCCCATCCTGCACTGCCTTAAAAGCTGCTCGTATGGCAATCTCCGTCTTACCATACCCAACATCTCCACAGACAAGTCTATCCATAATGCGGGAGCTTTGCATATCCGCCTTGGTTGCTTCAATAGCAAGAAGCTGGTCCTCAGTCTCCTGAAATGGAAACATTTCCTCAAACTCCTGCTGCCACACTGTATCATTACTAAAGACAAAGCCCTGCTTTTCCTGACGGACAGCATAAAGCTCTACCAAGTCCTTCGCCACCTCATTGACGGCACTCTTTACCTTGGACTTGGTTTTAACCCATTCCTGAGACCCAAGCTTATTAAGCTTTGGCTTCTTTGCTGCATCTGACGAAGCATATTTCTGAATCACATCCAGTCCTGTCGCAAGAATATAAAGATTGCCTCCATCACGATACTCAATCTTCATGTAGTCCTTAACAACCTTATCCACCTCAACCTTCTCAATACCACGATAAATACCCAGTCCATGATTCTCATGTACTACATAGTCACCAACCTTCAGGTCTGAGAAGTTCTGAATCTTTTGCCCCTCGTACTGCTTCTTTTTCTTCTTTTTCTTTGCCTGTTTGCCAAAGATATCCGTCTCTGAAATCACGACAAACTTAAGCATCGGATACTCAAATCCCTTCTGCACGCCACCATGAAAGGTCATAACCTCCCCTGCCTGCAGCTCTCTGTCAGGATTATCCGAATAAAATGCCAGCAAACCTTCATCCATCAAATCTACCGCCAAACGCTTGGCTCTTGTCGAAGAAGGTGATACTAACAATACCCTATAACCATTCTTCTTATAATTCTTCAAATCTCTTACCAGCTCCGCAAAACTATTATTATAAGAAGAAACATTTCTGGTATTTATCGTATAACGATTGGGAAACTTCATCGGAAAGCCTTTATACTCCATGGCAGACAGTGCCATCACACGCTCCCTTTCTAATCCGGCAAGCGTTTCCTTTACACCATACAAAATATCCATCTGCCGCTGAAGAATATAGCCCTTCTGAGAACGAGCCATCATACTCTCTCTAAACTCCAGTTCTACCGCATTGGCGTGTTCCATGATTCTCATTGGCTCATCCAGATAAAAACAACAGCTTCTACCTGCCAAATAGTCCGCAAAACTTTCTACCTCATCATAGAAGTAACCAATATAGCTCTCTAAGTTAACATAATTCTGAAATTCACTAACTCTCTCCTTTAGCTCCGCCACACTCTGCTCTAAACGATGTGCAGCCTCCGGATTGGTTTCCTTACGAAATACCTCTGCTGCCTTCTTGCAGTCCACTTCCATCCTGTGAATTCCCTGCTCTAACTCACTCTTAGAAAGCATTAGCTCAGTCGCAGGATAAATAGTTATCTCCTGCAGGCTCTCGATAGAACGCTGACTTAAGATATCAAAGGAACGAATCGACTCTATCTCATCGCCCCACAGCTCGATTCGTATCGGATTCTCTTCTGTCAAATCAAAGATATCAATAATACCACCACGAATGGAGAACTGTCCCGGTGCCTCCACCTGATAGTTCTTCTCATAGCCCATTTCCACAAGTCTTCTGGCGATTGCACTCTCCTCCACAATACTGTCACTATCAATGTGGATAACATGCTCCTCCCAGCTTGAGAGCGGAATCTGATGTGCCATTAACGCCGAAAAGGTGGTAACAATTGTAATTGGCCCACCCTCTAAAATCCTTCTTAATATTTGTATTCTTTCCTTCATCAGCTGGTTGCTGTGAATATCTGCCTGATAAAAGATTAAATCCTTGGCAGGATAAAAGTAGGACTCTTTACAGTACATTCTGCAATCATCCAGTATCTCCTTTGCCTTCATGTCACTGTAAGTCACTATAATCTTCACATCAATATCTTCATTGATTCCATATATCATATGAAGCTTCTGCGAATCCACACAACCTGATATACTGACCTTCCCCTGTGCTTTTCTTTGATTCAACCGTATCTCTTCATATTCCCCAAGCTCACGAAGAGGTGCTCCCAAAGCATTCACCGTAATCCCTCTTTCTATTATAATGTCTTTCCTATCATGTCTATGCCTTCTTATTATAGCGATTCATCGCTTCATCCACATCGTCCATCAGCATCAGCTTTACCGCACCGTCCGCCTTCTCCAATGCATCCTTCATCACAGCCTGCTCTTCCTTACTAAAATGTCCCAATACATAATCAGCAAGGTCGTATCCCTTTGGTTTCTCACCTACGCCAATTTTAATTCTTTGGAAGGTGTCATGTCCAAGATGCTGAATGATATTCTTGATGCCATTATGACCGCCTGCACTACCTTTCTTACGAATACGAAGCTGTCCTACATCCAGACTGATGTCATCATATATGACAATAAGCTCTGCTTCTTCATCTATCTTATAATAATCCACAACTGCACGCACTGCCTCACCACTAAGGTTCATGTAAGTTAAAGGCTTTACTAAGATTACCTTCGTTCCGTCAATCACACCTTTTCCTAAAAGTGCCTTATGCTTTGCCTCGTTGACACTGATTCCGTACTTATCTGCCAGTGCATCAATTGCAGCAAATCCAATATTGTGTCTTGTATTATCATATTCCTTACTTGGATTTCCTAATCCTACTATTACATACATTTTCTGATTTCCTTCATCTGCTGCCATAAAGCAGCCTTTTACTTTCTCTATAATCTTACTTATCACGTTCATATGCTTACATCTGATGGCGGACTACCGCATACTCATCGCCATTTCTGTAATACGGGCACTCCTTATAATGCCCCTGCATCAGGCGAACGGCATCATCCTCATCCATATTCACTTCACAATAATAACATTCATCCTCGTCGTCATACCCATAGTATGCACATGTATCACAACTTAAACCTGCCATGACGTTCTCCTTTACTACATATATATCTGTATCTTAGCATATGGGAGATTTTTTCACAACAGATTTGGGATTGTCAGCTGACAGACAGCGCATTATCCTGTGTATGCAATATAGTAAAATTATGTAAACTGTGATAACATGAAACATATACAATTCAGTTTTGTTGAAGAGTTACGCTTTTCTTGCAAACTAAATTGTGGTTCAGTTGAGTTACAAAGTTATTATTTATTTGGATTATCTCTATTTCCTTTCTGCTACATCCTTGAGGACGGAAAATAGAAGGAAAACATTGAATTTTTCCGTCTTTCTTCTTCAGTCATGCTCTCTGGGACGGAAAATAGAAGGGAAACATTAAATTTTTCCGTCTTTCTTCTTCAGTTATGCTCTCTGGGACGGAAAAACAGAAGGGAAACATTGAATTTTTCTGTCTTTCTTCTTCAGTCATAGTCAAGTCCATTTTTGTGTGTAAATTACTTTCGATTAAATGCATATACTACTATGCCGCATTCCAACGTTTTTTAATATCATGAACCTTATTGTAATACTCAACCATGTCAAATAAGCGCTGGCG
>SVFJ01000060.1 GCA_015056925.1 Lachnospiraceae bacterium
ACTTTTTGTTGACTAGTGCATTTTTCTACATTCTATACCCAAGTGATGCTATCAATTGGGTATAGGAGCAGATTTCCCTACACTCTATACCCACGCAGCCTTTAAATAATCTAGAAATCAGAACATAGAATTAATAAGTATATTTCAAATTAACATGCTGTGTTGATTTTTTGAATACACAGGTGCTTTATTTCACCCAAAAGAGACTATGGATTTATAAGCCAAAGTATTGCGAAGAGTATTTAGTTTTTCTTAGCGTTTTTAGGATACATAGCAATTCGCCGACTGGATGGAGGCGAAAACAGCAAACTGAGCCATGGATGGTGAATATGCTGTGGTTGCGTACGCCTTAGAACACTTAGAAAAAACGCTTAGAAAAACTTTACTCGTAGCGTCTACTTTGGTGTTAAACCATAGTCTCTTGCAGGGGGAGATAAAGCACCGTCCCTACTCAACTAAATCCAAATTTACTCGAGTAATATATAAAAGGAATTAGTTGACATAATTCCTCAATCAGATAAACTTAAGTTTGTTAGCTATGTGAACACAAATTTTTTTGGAAATTTGAAAAACTTTGTAACGAAACGAAAATTCATTGGACTTACTTATAGAGAAACACAAAAGAGGAGGTGAAACCATGGATATGAAAAAGGTCTGCGAAGAGTATTATCAAACCGTGTATGGCTATTTGATAACCATTACAGGTGGTAATTATGATTTGGCAGAGGAACTGACACAAGAGACGTTTTATCGTGCGATAAAGAATGCAGGAAAGTTCAGAGGGGACTGTAAGATGTCTACCTGGCTTTGCCAGATTGCAAAGTTTGGCTTTTATCAGCATTTGGATAAGAAGAATCGTAGAAAAGAAGTATCCATGGACACCGCCATAGAACAGGCAGCAGAGCAACAGTTGGAAAAGGAGTATATTTCCAATGAGCAGAAGCTGGAAATATACAAGAAGATTCAACAACTGGAAAGCCCTACAAAGGATGTGTTGATGCTTCGTCTGTCGGGAGAGTTAAGCTTCCGAGAGATAGGTGAAATCTTGGGAAAGACGGAGAATTGGGCACGAGTAACCTTTTATCGCGGAAAGCAGATGTTGGGAAAGGAGCTAGGTAAAGATGAGTGAAAAATATAATGCATGTGATATTGTCCTTGACCTGCTCCCGTTATACATTGAACAGAGGACTTGTAAGGAAAGTAATATCTATATCGAGAATCATCTGGAAATATGTGAGGAATGTAAAGAAGTATATCGACTTATGAAAGAAGATGTATCATTACAGTTTAATAAATGTGATGCAAGAAAGAATAAGAAAAAGCATAAGAGAAAACGCTGGTGCAGGATACTGTTTAAGATATTATTGGTACTTTTAGGGATAATCGGATACACATTCCTTATGATAGGGATTATCGTGTGGGTGTTCTTATATCTGGATGGGATTTAGGAGGAAATGAGATGGAAAAACCAACTTGTGAAGTGATGCAGGACTTATTGCCTTCCTATTGTGATGGCGTAACATGCGATAGTGTTTCAGAGATGTTACGAGAGCATTTAGAGGGATGTATGAGATGTAGATGCAAATATCAAGAAATAAAACTACAAAGAGAGCAGGAGCTTAGGGAAGAAATTTCCAAAGGACAAAAATTTAAAGAGAAGTTAAAGGGTCTTCGCTATTATATGATAGGAATTGTAATTGGATTTTTGGTACCGATTGTGTGTCTGGCGCTTTGGTTGCTATATATTTTTATGCTTTGAATGTAAGTGGAACAGATTATGAGGGAGAGCGAAGATGAAAAAGAAAAAAATTTTGATTGGAATTTTAATTGGACTAGTATTAAGTTTTATTACGATATCGGCACTCATAGGTGTTTTTATGATGTTTTTTATATGGGGAGGGCCACCGGATGTCACGACCAATATAGAAAAGTATCAGGAAAAAATATTTGCAGATAATAATGTAAAGACAGGATTTATTGTATTTCCGGAGGAAATAGCTAAGAGCGCGGAGAATGTAGATTTCTATTATGCGTATCAGGATACATGGAATGTGCCTACATTGGAGGTATTTTTACAATGTTCATATAATGAGGAGGACTATCAGGCAGAGATTCAGCGTTTGGAAAATACAAAAAAACGTTATGGTTCTACAGTGCGCACGTTGCAAAAAGAAGAAGCGGGACGATTTCATTATCCTGCATATATTGCAATAGATGGTTATTGGGATTCTTATGAATATGCATTATTAAGTGGAGAAAGACAGATTACATATGTGTATACAGCATGTAAAAGTTCTGATAGTTTAAGGAAGATAGAGATAGATTATCTGCCGTCCAATTATGATAGCCAAATGGAAGAATTTACCGGTGCAGAGGGATATAATATTTATTTGAAGAGCGTTGATACAATAAATGGTGAGGTTGTTGGCTGGCAGGAGGATAATACAAGGGATGAAGTGGTAGATGTGCTGCAATATCATCCGATTAGTGTTGGATATAACCGTGTTGGAGTATGTACTCGTTTGGACGAGCAGGACACGGAGATTATTCAGTATTGTTATTATACCTATTATGACAGTATGCAGGATTCTATCACAGGATTGCCGGAAGAAATACAATTCCCGGAGTTGGAAGGATACGAATATAAAGGGATTGCCTTAAGGAAGGATAAGAAATGTTTTCAGGTGACTTACTATGACGGCGAGGAAGAAAAGACTTTTGAGTATGAGATTCCGGAAGTGTAGTTTGACGCAGAAGCATAATTGTGTTATTATTTAGAAAAATTATGATATTAGGAGGATTTTATGACAAGCATTGTAAGAAGAGAGGATTCTGCAAACTAAATAGTTGCAGTGCAGACAGTATTCACTTGGGGTGAGTGTACTTTTTTATAAAAAGTAGCTCCGCAGGATGCGCACTCGTGCGAATATGTAGATGTCGTTAACGACCGCACTCGGCGCGAAAGTTCCGTAAGCGGAACTCGGTGTATACAGGTGGGGTCTGCCCTGACATTGGCAAGAAGAATTGCTGATGTTTCCGTCTTACAAGATATAATGTCGATAGACATTATATTGGCCGAATTGTCATAAGCATACCATAATCATGAAGTGATTATAGTATCTTAGATTCTCATAGAAGTAGATTTGTTCGTATGGAAGTAATCTATGTATAAATGGGCATGGCTGGTAAGCTGTGCCTTATTCTTTTTGGGGAGACGGAGGAACAGTGTCTTTTAGTTGCAGAATCGAATGGAATGATTAGTAGATGATAACATTTGAAGCAATAGGAGACAGAACAATGAATCAGGAAGAAAAAATATTAGAATTTGATAAAATTAAACAGCTTTGGCAAGAGAATGCCCTTACACAGAAGGCAAAACAGAGGATAGAGGAAATAGAGCCCTTTTTATCAGAGTTGGAGCTGAAGTCAGCTTTGAGAGAAACTTCGGAGAGTAAAGAACTCATAGAGAAATGTGGGAATCCGCCATTGGTATCACTGGCGGGGATGGATGAAATTCTTATGATTGCGTCAAAGGGAGACTGTCTTGCACCATATCAGTTAGAGTTGGTAAGAACATCACTTACGGCAGTCAGACGTATGATGGATTATCTGGAGCGCGGTAAGGGATATGACAACTCTCTTGCATATTATGAGGAGAATCTGGATGATTTGCAGGAGCTTAGAGATGAAATTAGTCAAAGCATCTATAATGAAATGGTGGCAGATACAGCATCATCATGGCTTCAGGAGGTTCGAAGAGATATTCTTCGCAGTGAGGAAAAGATGCGAGAGAAGGCAGAGCAGGTGATTCGAAGTAATAAGGAGTGTATGTCGGACAACTTTAGTACCTTTAGAAATGGTCATGTATGTATTCCGGTGAAGAAGGAATATAAGTTCAGAATACCGGGGAGTGTGATTGACAAATCCTCTACAGGGAATACACTATTTATAGAGCCTGTCGCTTCGGCAAAGTATTATGAGGAATTACAGCAGCTTCGAATCGAGGAAGAAGATGAGGTAAGAAGGATTCTCTATACCTTGACTGTGCAGGTGGATACCTATGCAGAGGTGATTCGTGAGAATATCCGAATTATGGAGAAGCTGGACTTTGCATTTTCAAAGGGAAAGCTAAGCCTGCTTTATGATGGTGTGGCACCAAAGATGATTCAAGAAAGAGCCATTCGTTTGAAGGATGCAAGGCATCCGCTTTTGGACAAGTCAACCTGTGTACCGTTGCAGTTTTCCATAGGAAATGGCATACAAGGAATTGTAATCACAGGACCGAATACAGGTGGTAAGACCGTTGCGATTAAGACTGTGGCATTATGCTGTATGATGGCGCAGAGTGGCTTACATGTTCCGTGCCGTGAAGCTGAGCTATGTATGTGTAGCAATTTCTTATGTGATATTGGCGATGGACAGAATTTGTCGGAGAACCTTTCTACCTTTTCGGCACATATTACAAATGTACTGGACATCTTAAAAAGAGTGAATGCAGAGAGCCTTGTAGTGATGGATGAGCTTGGTTCAGGTACAGACCCTCAGGAGGGGATGGGAATTGCAGTGGCTATTCTGGAGGAGCTTAAAAAAAGCGGCGCACTTTTTGTGGTGACAACTCATTATCCGGAGATTAAGGTCTATGCGGAGAAGGAAGAAGGAATCTTGAATGCAAAGATGGCATTTGATGCGGAAAATCTAAAGCCCTTATACCAGATGGTAATTGGTGAAGCGGGGGAAAGCTGTGCCTTGCATATTGCAAAGCGTCTAGGAATGCCGGCTAGTATGCTCCGTCGAGCTATGAAGGCAGCTTACGGTGAGGAAAAAGAGGATTTCTTAAAAGATAGTAAGGAAACCATAGTAAAGCAGTCAAAGCCGCGCATTACCAAGCATAAGCCTGTGAAGAAGCAAAAGGAAATAAATTTCCGCTTAGGTGATAGTGTTATGATTTACCCAGATAAGAAGATTGGAATCGTCTGCGAGGAAGCAAATGATAAGGGAACGCTGCGAGTACAGCTGCAAGGAAAGAAGATTTGGATTAATTATAAGCGTGTGAAGCTTTTGGTTGCGGCCCAGGAATTATATCCTGCGGACTATGATTTTTCTATTATCTTTGATACGGTGGAGAATCGTAAGCTACGTCACGATATGGAACGAAAATATGTAGAGGGCGATGTGATTCGTTACGAACAATAATTTAGACAGAAGGAAGAGAGAACCATGGAGAACCTGATTATATCATTTAATGTAGTATTGCCGTTATTCCTATGCATGGCATTGGGATATTTTTTAAAATGGATAAAGCTGTACGATGATGCAACACTAAAAACAATCAATAAGCTTGTTTTCAAAGTTTTTTTACCGATTTATCTTTTTAGAAGCATATATACCACGGATTTGTCGGCAGTATTTAATCCCAAATTGATTTTATTTGCCGTGCTGGGGATATTGGCATGGTTCGTAATTTTGATGCTGGTGGTTCCAAGAATTGAGAAGGAAGATGCCAAGCGTGGTGTTATGGTACAGGCTATGTTTCGAAGTAATTTTGTGCTATATGGCCTGCCGGTGGCAGTATCACTTTGTGGCGAAGAGAATATAGGTGCCACATCTCTCATGATTGGAATTGTTGTACCAATTTTTAACGTACTGGCAGTTATTACTTTAGAGACCTTTCGAGGTGGTAAGCCAAGTGTTGCGAAGATGGCAAAGGGAATTGCAACGAATCCTTTGATTATTGCATCGGTGATAGGTATTGCATTTTATTTCCTGAATATTAAGCTTCCGACAGCAGTTGAGAAGACGGTAACAGACCTGGGCAGAGTGGCGACACCGTTAGCTCTTGTGGCGCTAGGTGGAGAGTTTAAGTTCCATAAAGTAAAGGGGAATCTAAAGCAGCTGATTATTTCTGTGTTTGGCAAGCTGGTAATCAGTCCGCTTGCCATCGTGGCAGCAGGTATTGCACTAGGCTTCAGAGATGAGATGCTGGTGCCGATACTACTTATGTCAGGCGCGCCGGCGGCAGTGTCTTCTTATACCATGGCTCAGCAGATGGGCGGTGACGGAGAGCTTGCAGGAGAGATTGTGGTGTTCACAACCGGGCTTTCCATACTCACGATTTTCCTTTGGGTGTTTGTATTGAAGCAGTTGGGATTTATTTAAAATTGGAAAGGGCAGGAATTAAATTCTATTTTAGTTCCTGCCTTTTTTATTATTTTAGCAAAATGTAAAGCGGTTTACAAATTGTTAACACACATATGTAGATGCTTGTGATATACTCAGCTTAGGTTATTTTTATGGAGGCAGTTATGCAAAAGACGAGAATTAGGTTAGACAATATCAGTAAAAGCTATTACTCTGAGACTGCGGTAACGCAGGCGCTACGTAAGATTAATTTGACCTTTTCTGAGGGTGAATTTGTAGCGATTACAGGTGAGAGCGGTAGTGGTAAATCTACATTGTTAAATATTATTGGTGGTATGGACTCCTTTGATGATGGAGAGATGTACATTGATGGAGAGCCAACCTTTCAGTATGATGATCAAGACTGGGAGGATTACAGACAGAAGAAGATAGGCTATGTATTTCAGGACTATAGCCTGATTGGACATTATTCAGTGCTTGCAAATGTTGTGAGTGCCTTAATGATTATGGGATACGAGAGACAGGAAGCCAGAAAGGTTGCTTTTACCTATTTGGAGCAGGTTGGACTTTCTGAGTATGTGAAGCATAGAGCCAATGAGCTTTCGAGCGGTCAGAAGCAGAGACTTTCGATTGCAAGAGCATTGGCAAAGAATACAGGTATTATCGTAGCTGATGAGCCTACAGGTAATCTGGATAGCGAAACAGGTGAGCAGATTATGCGATTGCTGAAGGAGCTTTCTAAGACCAGACTGGTGATTATGGTTACGCATAATTTTGAGCAGGCTGAAAGGTATGTTACAAGAAAGATTCGTATTCATGATGGAGAGCTGATTTCAGATGTGCAGATGAACAAAGAGTTAGCAGATGAAGTTACGGCTATTAATGAGGAGAATTCGGCTACGCTAACAGAGAATAGTGACACTAATCAAGGTGGTTTCAGAGGTTGGCTTAATAGCTTTAAAAAGCAGTCAAAGCTCGCATTCTTCTTTGCACGCAAGAATTGCCTGACCTTACCGGGAAGAAGTCTGCTGTTTACTATGTTTCTTTTGATTGTCAGTGTGGTTTCCTTCCTGTTTATTGGTCAGCTTTTTATGAATGCAGATGATATTTTTACCAAGGAGTATTCGCAGAAGGGCTTTTACAAGGCGAATGCTACCAGACTTGTGGTAAAGAAGGAGGATGGAAGCACCTTTACGGATGAGGATTTAGAGGTCATTTCTAAGGTGAATCATGTTATTGTTGTGGATTCCTGTGATTTTGCGAATGATATCAATTATTACATCGAAGAAGATAGAGACTATGAATATTTACGTGGCAGACGTATCAGGGGCGAGGGTGAGAGTAAGGTAGTTTCCTTCTTGAACGAGAGCCATTTTATGATGTCTACAGACTGTATAGATGAGGGCGATTTGGCGGCAGGACGACTTCCGGAGGCACGTAATGAGATTGTGCTATATGCAGATGATTCTTCAATCCTTGGTGAGGAGCGTTTATGCTATTTTACTGCTGCAAATATTTGGGATGTGAATGAGTGTTACCAGACCAATTTGGTGGTAACAGGTATCTTGAAGAATCCGACAGAGCAGGTTTATTTTTCAAAAGAGCTATGCAATATGCTTTCTATGGATATGGATTCCGGTGAGTACCGCTTGTACTATAACTATGACTATACCAAGGAGGATTACAAGCAAAAGCCTAGGGTTGTGCCGGTGATTGCCGATGATTTGAGAGGTAATCTGGTGCGTATTTCTCACAAATTTGAAGTGCCAACAGTAGGGTATGTGGATTTTCATTTTGAGGATAGAGATGGAGAAGTGATAGAATCGGAGGTTCGTGTTTTACCTGAAACGAATGCATCTACAACAGATTTTATGGAAGTAAGTGAGGAGTTTTTCTATACCTACTATTCCAAGGAAATAAAGCAGATTTCCGTATATATGACAAGCTATGCAAAGACAGATGAGGTAATCAAAGCATTGGCAGATAAGGGCTATCTTGCAATGAGTACCTATCGAACCAGTGTGACAGAGTATTTGGAGTCATTGGTATCTGAGAGACTGATTATTATTGCTATTTCAGCAGGTGTATTGGTGGTGCTTGCCTTTGCGCAGATTCTTATTTTACGTTCTTTGATGAAGATTAAGATTAAGGATTTCTTTGTGTTGAAGTTCATCGGAATGAAGCTTCAGGTGATTAAGAAGATTAGTCATTTTGAGTTTTTGATTTATACAGCTATCGCAATGATGATTACTGTTATTGCTATGTGGGTACTTCGGTATTCGGGAGTGGCTATGATTCGTGATATGATGTGGTACTATGAGTTTGGCGCGTATGCGTTCTTTGTACTGTATAATCTTGTGTTGTCAGCGATAACCGTTGCGGCATTTAATCATTTACTGAAAGGACGGTTGAACGCATGATAAAGATAAGAGGTTTACATAAATATTATAATAAAGGTAAGAAGAATGAGGAGCATGTTCTTGATGATATTAATCTGGAATTTGGCAGTACCGGCTTGGTATGTATTTTGGGTGAAAGCGGCTCCGGTAAGACAACACTTTTAAATGTGCTTGGTGGTTTGGATACCTTCTCGAATGGTGAGTTGGATATTAACGGCGAGGTTCTTGCAAAGTATGAACCTAAGCGCATGGAGAATATCAGAAATGACCATTTTGATTATATTTTCCAGAATTATTACCTGCTTCAGGACTATCCTGTAGCATATAATGTGAAGCTTGCGTTGAATCGATTTGATTTGACAGAAGAAGAGAAGGATGCACGAGTTGACTATGTACTGGATATGCTTGGCATGAAGAAGTACAAGAAGAAGCTGGTATCTAAGTTATCAGGTGGTCAGCAGCAGAGAGTTTCTATAGCAAGAGCCTTGGTAAAAGCACCAGATATTATTCTAGCGGATGAGCCCACAGGTAATCTGGATGAAGAGAATACCATCCGTACCATGAGCATTTTAAAGGCGATTTCGAAGGAGTGTCTTGTAGTACTTGTTTCTCATGAGAGAAGAATTGCCAAGTTTTTTGCAGACAGAATTATCGAAATTCGTGATGGTAAGATTGTAAAGGATGAGAAGAATATACCTTCTTCGACTTATGAGAGAAGCGATGATGCCAATATTTATCTCAAGGAGATGGAGTGCGAGTCTCTTGGCAGTGAATATGCGAATTTCAAGGTTTATACCGGCAAGGGTGAGGAGCCAAGAGAGATTAAGTTAAGCTTAGCATGGAAGGATGGAAAGCTTTATATCAAGAATCATATGGGCTGTGATGTATTCTTAACAGGTGCAAGAGAAGGCGTGGAGATGCTGGATGAGGAGCGTCCGAAGCTGGATTTGGATATGATGGATAAGTTTTCCTATGATTTGCCAAAGCTTAAGAGTAAGGGAAAGTCAAAGCTGCCATTTAGAGAAATTTGGCGCATGGCAACAGAGAATATTCGTTTAATGGGTAAGAAGCAAGGATTTGTTATGGCGATTCTTATGGTTACAGCAGTATTGTTGTCAGTGACTTTGGCGGAGTTTGTCAATACAGTTTCCATTAAGGAAGAGTCTATTGTTGAGACAGATTCCCATTATATTCGATTGGATTTTACCAAGGTTTCGTCTGTACGTGTGACGAAGCAGAGGCTTCAGATTCTGGAATATGCATGGAAGTATTTTGATGACAATGAGTTTGGAGAGGTTGTAGCCATTCCAAAGGCGGGTATTTATCTAAGAGGCTTTGGTTATGAGCAGATGTCGAACCTCTTGCAGCGATTAAAGGGATTTTCTTACGCGACAACAAGTCATTTGAGTGAAGAGGATTTGTTGTATGGTAGATTACCGCAGAAGCGTACAGAAATCGTACTGGATGTCAGAATTATAGAACAGTTGATGGAATCACAGGGAGTTGTTGCCTCTTTGTATCATAGTGTAGAGGATTATATCGGTGCGGTACTTACCGTGGCATCTCATTCGATTGATATGGAGGTTGTTGGTATTTGTGATACTGACCAGCCAAACATTTACTGTTCGCAGAATCTTTTACTTGGCTTTAATACTAAGGCATATCAGGTGGGAAGCGTTGCTGAGTTACAAGCCGAGTTTCCGGGCGAATACGATAGTCTTGCACTGGCAGATGGTGAGGCGCTTATGCGAGAGGGAATGTTTGAGTCTAAGGGTGTTGACCTTGGATATACCTTCCATATCGGAGATGACAGCGAGCATATCTATGAGGTGGTAGGTACCATTCCGGATTCCATGGGTGTGGATTATATTTTGAATGACCGAGGCTGTCTGAATGTGAAAGATGTCATGATTTATGATAGTAAGTTCTGCTATATCTATATCGAGGATGGTGGAGATGCTAAGGCGGCTATGGACTATTTCGTAGAGAAAGGCAACGTGCCTGAGAATGCCGGAGCCTTTCTGATGGAGGCATCTGTTCCGTATGAGCAGGAGATAGAGATGTACAAGGAAGCACATACGGTGAATCTGAGTACGAAGAATCTGATTGCATTGGTTGGTTCGCTGCTGTCTATGCTGATGGTGTATTTCACAGTGAAGTCTAACGTAGCATCCAGAAGTGAGGAGCTTACAGTATATCGTTTGATTGGAATCGCTAAGAGTAGCATTTTGAAGGCATATGTATTGGAGATGGTATTAGTAACCTGTTATACCTCTCTTCCGGCGGTATTGCTGACAAGTGGTGTCATTAAGTTTGTAGGCTCAGTGCCGTCACTGGAGATAGAGATGCTGCTTCCATGGTGGGCAGTTATGGTGTTGTTGGCATTGATATATATTTTACATGCGCTGATTAGTGCGGTAACGGTACATGGTATTATTTCCAAGCCGCCTGCAACATTGGCAGTAAAAGAGTGATAGGAGAGCAAGTGATTGTTGAAATGTCTTTAGTTTGTTGAACTGAGATACGAGACAATTGCTTGCTTTTTTGATGAGATGAATTTGTGAGATAAAATTTTTTTCAAGAGCTGTGAGAAGAAGAAAGACGGAAAAAAAGATGGAAAGGCTCAAAAATATCCGTCTCTCAAGAGCTACGAGAAGAAGAAAGACGGAAAAAAAGGTAGAAAAGCTCAAAAATATCCGTCTGTCAAGAGCTGTGAGAAGAAGAAAGACGGAAAAAAAGGCGGAAAAGCTCAAAAATATCCGTCTGTCAAGAACTGTGAGAAGAAGAAAGACGGAAAAAAAGGTGGAAAAGCTCAAAAATATCCGTCTTTCAAGAGCTACGAGAAGAAGAAAGACGGAAAAAAGAGATAGAGAGCTGGTAATTATCCGTAAATCAAGATGGAGAAGTTATAGGATGATATGTTAAAATATAAATAATATATAATAAATGATAATGCACCAAGTGTAGCAGGGGGAAACATGAACATAATAGCAGCAATAGATGATAAACAAGGAATGATGTTTAATAAGCGACGTCAAAGTAAGGACAGGGGACTTAGGAAGAATATGCTTTCGGAAGTAGGGGATGCTAAACTGTGGATGAATGCATATAGCTTTGAACAATTTGAGGAAGCTATGGGGACAAATGTAAGTGTTGCTGAAGACTTTGTGGATAAGGCAGAGGTTGGAGAATACTGTTTTGTAGAAAATATCGCTATTACAGAATATGAGGGTAAGATAGAAAATCTAATTCTGTATAAGTGGAATCGGGTATATCCAAGTGATTTGAAGCTTGATATAGACTTGAACAGTTCAAACTGGCAATTGGTAACAACTGAGGAGTTTGAAGGTTCGTCCCATGATAAGATTACCAAGGAGGTATGGAAGCATGTGTAGAGGGATAGAGAAGTTAAAAGTAGGTTTACTGCTTGTGGCAGGAGTCCTAACTTTGATAGGATGTGGCGCAGAGGATAGTACCCCTGATGTAGAGAACGAAGTTGCATCGCAAGTAAGTTGTGAAACGATAGAAGAATCGTCTGAGCATATAGTGGTTGAAAAGAGTTCTGCATCTGCGATTGTGAATGAAATTATTGATACGGAAACGGAGATGGCTGCTGGGACAGAAGTAGAGTTAGAAGATGGAACTGTGGCGCTTAGTGATGAAATAGGAATAATTTCGGGGAGTGTAGATGCACCTGAGGCATCTGTCCAAGGCACGTCAGCTTTAGCAATCCCTGCATATATAGGTGAATCCTTCGTCGTACTAAACAATAACATTCCTTTATTCGCAGAGACAGAGCTTACGACAACATCCTTCGAGTATTATAGTCCGTTGGATGCTCTTGGTAGATGTGGAGTGACCTATGCCTGTATTGGAACAGATATTATGCCGACAGAAGAACGTGGAAATATTGGGCAGATAAAGCCGACAGGCTGGCATACGATAAAGTATGAGGGTATCGATGGGAATTACTTATATAATCGGTGTCATTTAATTGGTTATCAGTTGACAGGTGAGAATGCCAATGAGCAGAACTTAATCACAGGTACACGTTCTATGAACGTAGATGGTATGCTACCTTTTGAAAATATGGTAGCAGACTATGTGAAGGAGACTGGAAATCATGTTTTGTATCGTGTGACACCGATATTTGAAGGAGATAACCTTCTGGCAACAGGTGTACAGATGGAAGCGATGTCTGTGGAGGATAAAGGAGCAGGTATACTCTTCCATGCATTTGTTTATAATGTCCAACCGGGCATTGTCATCAATTATGCGGATGGTAGCAGTAGTGTAGGGGAAGTAGTGGTTACAACACCTGTGGTTGAGCAACCGGAAGCAGCGGTAGGAACGGACTATATCTTAAATACAAATACGCATAAATTCCATTATCCGGATTGCCGTTCGGTAAATCAAATGAAAGCGAAAAATCGCAAGGAGTATACAGGAACAAGAGAAGAGCTTATTGCTCAAGGTTATGACCCTTGTGGCAACTGTCATCCGTAAGAAAAGGTACAATAAACGCCTACTGCTACTAGCTGCAGTAGGCGTTAAGTATTGTATTTTAATATAATCTGTTACTAATTATAAAACTTGTCTATGCATTCCATGATTGCAAATTCAACACGACCGATCGGCTCATTGAGTGGAAGGCATGGCATATTTTCGCATATAGCTACAGTGATTTGTTTTTCGAAACTCAGAAATACAAATGAAATATAGCCCATATCACCACCACTGTGCTGATACCATATACCAGTCTTATCCCAGCCGAAACCGTAATTTTCAAGCCAGTAATTCTTATCTGAATTTGGAACCATGGTAAGTATTTGGTTCCAACTATCCTGTGATAATAATTGTTTGTTTAAAACTGCATTTAGCCATAAACTCAAGTCTTGAACGGTCGATACAATACAGCCGTCTCCACTTGTGTCACGACCATATCCTAAGTAAATAATATCTTCTGTTCGTTCATAGCCTGGGCAGGATGCCGTTTCAGGAAAACAACATGTATGCTGCATCCCCAATGGGTTGAAAATTCTTTCGGTCATAAATTCATTCAAAGATTTTCCACTGATTCTTTCAATGATGAAACCTAGAAATGAATAATTGGTGTTTGAATAACGAATCATTTCACCTGGGGGGAATGCTAAATCCTTGTCATTTACAAGCATAAGAACCTCATTTAAAGTGAATGGTCGGCTCATTGTGTTATACTCATACACAAGCTGTTCTTGTTCGGACATAGGTTTTAATGCCAGCTCTGCCTCTAATTGTCCGGCGATGACATCATTAATCATATCGGGAATGCCAGACATCATATTAAGCATTTGACGAATGGTCATTTGGTCAGAATGAGTATATTCTGGAAGGTATCGTTTGAGTTGGTCTTCCAGATGAAGCTTTCCTTCTTCGACTAACATCATGATACAGGCTGCCGTAAATTGTTTTGTTACGGAAGCAATTAAAAATCTCGATGTTATAGAATGCTTGTCATTGTTTTCGTAGTTTGCCCATCCATTACCAGTCTCAAAAATAGGAAATCCATCTTTGCAAATGCTTACACAGCCATTAAATTCCCAGTGATGTAAAATATCTGTCATGCTACTAATAAATTCTTTTTCTTTCAAATTCTTGTCCTCCTTCTTTTGGAGGTCTTAATCGTGCGCCTCCTTACACTTACAAATTTTTTTCATAAACTAATTCCGCCTTTCGAATCATTACAATTTTAGTTTCTTTAGAAGAAGGCATATGCATTCTTCTGATAATATTATATTTGCAGTATTCTGTGTAGTCAAATAAAAAAGGTAACATAATGTGTTGACAAAGTGGTTTACAAGGTGTAAACTTCAAACATAAGAGTTTACATCTTGTAAACCGCGAACGCATATAGAAGAAAAAAGCTGTATTTATGCGTCTTGTAGTGTTTTGTAAATGTCTAATAGCTAATATACAAAAGAAGGAGCAATATGATGACTAATAATTATGAGAATTTGGATTTGCCATCAGTTAAGGCTGAGTAAAAGGAAAGAGTAGAAGGAGAGAATAGGTTATGTCAGAGTACAGATTGGGAGAGATTGAAACACAGTTTGCAGATTTGATTTGGGATAATGAGCCGTTATCTTCGGGGGATTTAGTGAAGCTTGCGGCGGAGAAGTTAAGCTGGAAGAAGTCAACGACGTATACCATTTTAAGAAGATTATGTGAGAAGGGAATCTTTCAGAATCAGGATGGTGTAGTGACATCGTTGATTTCTAAGGAGGAACTACAATCGGCACAGAGTGAGAAGTTTGTAGAGGATACCTTTGCAGGCTCACTTCCTCAGTTCCTAACAGCTTTTGCCAGAAGAAAGAAGTTGTCAAAGCAGGAGATTGATGAGATTCAGAGATTCATCGATGAGAATAGGGGGTAAGCGATATGCAGCTACAGGATATCTTTTTACAAATTGTAAATATGAGTCTTATGGCAGCAGTGATTATCGTTGCCATATTGGGAATCAGGCAAGTGATGAGGCGTGCACCGAAGGTATTTTCTTATATGCTTTGGCTGGTGGTATTGTTTAGACTTTTGTGTCCTATTTCATTTTCTACAGAGCTTTCGCTGTTTCGTGTATTGGACTGGAATGCATCAGAAGATGGAAGAGTAGAGATTATTACAGATGGTATTATCTATGTGGAAGATAAGGTAGTGAAGCTGGATGCGGTAGAAACGGCATACATCACAAGTGAAGCAGAAGAAAACTTTTTGGCAGAACGGTCAGACGATGCATTATTAGCGTCTGCTGTAATGGAAGACGAGGTAACTGCGAATATAATGAATAAGGATGTGGTGCAGAAGCTTGAGAATACGAAAGAGTTTGAGAGTAACCGGACTACATGGATGATGCGAATTTGGTTAGCGGGATTTGTGGTGATAAGTATTTATAGTATTGTGCAGATGCTGATTCTGCGCCGCAACCTGATTGGTGCAGTGCCTTATAAGGAGAATATTTATTATGCAGACCACATTTCATCACCATTTGTATTAGGTGTTATCAGACCTAAGATTTATGTACCATCCTCTGTGGAGAAGAGTGAATGGGACTACATCATCATGCATGAAAGACATCATATCCGCAGATGTGACCATATTGTGCGTATCTTAGCTTTTGGGGCATTGTGTGTGCATTGGTTTAATCCACTGGTTTGGATAGCTTTTCTCCAGTCAGGCAAAGATATGGAAATGTCCTGTGATGAAGCGGTAATGCGACAGATGAAGCAGGATATCAGGGCAGAGTATTCAGAGTCATTGTTACGCCTTGCGACAGGCAGAAGATATATGACTGCCATGCCGCTGTCCTTTGGAGAGGGCGATACGAAGGGCCGTGTGAAGAATGTGATGCGCTATAAGAAGCCGACGCTATGGGTAATGGTTGGAGCAGTGGTGCTCTGTGTAGTTGCGGTAGTGATACTTGCAGGTAATCCACCAAAGGAGAAGCAGGAGACGGTGTCACAGGAGGTAGAGTCGCAGGAGCAACGACAAGAGGAGCAGATAGAGGAAGTAGCTTCAGCGGATGCTGTTTACGTATTAGCGGATATGGATTTTGAACTAAGCGATTGGGTTTCGGTAACGGAAGAGGATTTGAGGAATAATTCGCTGTCGTATGAACCTTTAAGTTCAGCAAGCGCAGGAGAAAAAGGCTTTGCCATAGAGATATTTGAGCCAGATTATCTTTGGATGATGGATGGTGCAAGCTATTATTATCCAAGTCATGAAGACCAGTTAAAGATGTGGGAGTTGCTTCGAGGAATCGGATGGACTGTGGATGATGATACGAAGCCGTGGCTTTCTATGAAGGAGACAGGTTGGAAGATTCGCTGTAATCAGCAGACTTTTATGGTCTTTGAAGGTGGCTATATCTACTGGGAAAAGGCTGAACAAGGAACAGAGACAAAGAGGTATTTTGGACAGTCTATAGAGTTGTGTGATATGATACAGCAGGAGCTTTCTTTAAGGATGAAATATGAGCCGATTGACCCACGTGAGATAGTTGGAATTAAATCTCTTGCGATTGAGAATGATGTGGAATATGGCTTTGCCAAGTGGTCGCTAGCTGATCCTGAGACGATGGCATTGTTTGAAAGATGGTTTCAGGATGCAGAATATATCTGGGGTGGTGTTGATTGTGAAATGACCAATCTAAAGCTTGGATTCGAACATGGAATGATGAATCTTGCAATAGCTACAGAGGGAAGTCCCATCTTTGCAATCAATGGTGTCTTCTATAACTTCTGTCCTATGGAGTATCGTGAAAGAGGCGACTGGGACATGGAGGACTTTAAGATGTATTTTGAGCCGATTCCTGAGCAGGTAAAAGGTGAAGCAAAGAACTACGTGCAGGAACAGTTCGAGCTTTATGGAGAAGGATATTCTGATTGGCGAATTGAGGATTTAAGATACCAGTATACTTACGATGATTTCAACGGCATGAAGCTTCAGATTTATCGTTTTAACTATGAGTTTTTAGCGAATAATCCTGATGAGGTCGAGCTTGTCGGCGGAATGGAAATGGACGAGGAAGGCTGGGTGGTACCTGGCTATCCAAACAGTCATCACTTAATCTTTGAGGAAAAAGATGGCAAACTTAAGTTTTTAGGAAAATTTGGGGCAAATGATTGCTATCCGGGAGATGCAATATATACCAGTGATTTGCAGAACTGGTGGGATAATAGAAATAACTAATAAATAGAAAGCTTGCGAGAAAATTTCGCAAGCTTTTTTGTAGCCTTTTATGATTATGAATTGTATTATCTATGAGGGGGTGACGAAATGAGTCAGGAATCATTGTGCGCAGATGATTGGGAAATAATTAAGAAATATTCGGATATGGTATACCGTATGGCATATTCTTTGCTCAAAAATAAGTATGATGCAGAGGATATTCATCAAGAAGTTTTTATTCAATATATGCGAAAAAGACCAAGCTTTGAGAGCATAGAACATGAAAAGGCATGGTTTTTACGAGTAACCATTAATCTTTGTAAAAATAATTGGAAGACAGCATGGAAGCGAAAGGTAGTCAGCTTGATGGATGAAGGATATGAAGAAGTGGTGGAGCTACAGACGGACGAGCTGATTGATACGGTAAAGCAGCTACCGCAGAAATACAGAATGGTAATTCATTTATTCTATTATGAAGAGTTATCAATTCAAGAAATTGCCGGAATATTGAATACCAAGCCTTCCAATGTCAGAACGTGGTTAACTAGGGCGAGAGCCAAATTAAAGCAGATTTTAGAGGAGGATTTATAATGTTTGATGATACATATTTTAAAAGTGCCTATCAAAAGGCATATGACAGCATTACACCAGACTCCGCGTGTTTAGACAGACTAAAAGAGTATAAAGAGAACAGAGTAAGAGGCAGAAGACTATATCAGGTGATGCGACCTGTGGTAGTGGCAGCAGGTGTACTTGTGCTGATATCAGCGATAACTTTGCCCGTGGCAGCAAGGTCTATCCCGGGAGTATATGAGACGATTGCAAGAATCGCACCGGGGTTGGCAGAGTATATCCTACCGACGCAGGTAAGCTGTACCAGTCAGGGAATTACTATGCAGGTTGAGGCGATTCATGTGAATGAGAAAAATGCAGAGGTGATTGTATCATTTTCGGATGAGGTAGGAAGCGAAGAGAACCTTATTAGAGGAGCGGTGGATTTATATGACAGCTATCATTTACAAAGCTATAATGCTTCTAGCAATGTAGGTGGATGTAGCTTCCTGGAGTATAATTTGGAAGCTGATAAGGCATATTTTAAAATTGATGTTTGGACGGATGGAAGCTTTCAGCAGTCAAAGCTGTCATTTAGGACACATCAGCTCTTAACAAATTGGTTAGAGGAAAAGAGATGGCTTGATTTGAATGAACTGGTAATGAATCCTGCTATGAAGGAAGTGGAGCGAAATGGCGGTGGAGGAATGCCGGGAACTCCGTTATATGAGCAGTATTTGGGTGATTCGAATAGAATGATACAGGTGTTAGACCTTCAGAAGATTGATGAAAGCATGAAGAAGTCGCTTACGATAACCGGTATCGGATATGCGGATGGAATTTTACGCGTGCAATGCTGTAGAGGAGATTTTTCAGAGGCAGACAGGCATTTGGAGATGTATATCATAGATACCAAAGGTAATGAGCGACACAATGATTTATCAATTGGCTGGCAGGAGGAAGTGAATGGTGAGAGGTATCTGATGGATGAGTTTTTGTTTGAAGTAGATGAGATTGACTTGGCGAATATCCAACTATACGGTATCTTCCATATCAGAGATGGCAGCATAAAGGGTGACTGGGAAGTAACCTTTAGTATTGAAAATTAGCAACTTAGCAAAAGGGTGTGTATCATACACATCCTTTTTTACATCTTACATCCCTCCGAATGCATCTTACAAGTAGGCCTATTGTATCAAAAAAAGAAACAATCTATACTACAAACATCAAAGGAAACAACTTGCAGATTACAAGAAGGGAAAAAACAGAGATGAGCGAAATTATTAAAGTAAGTAACTTAAAAAAATATTATAAAGAGACAAAGGCAGTAGATGATATCAGCTTTACAGTAGAAAAGGGAGAGCTGTTTGGATTCTTGGGGGTAAACGGTGCAG
>SVFJ01000183.1 GCA_015056925.1 Lachnospiraceae bacterium
TGCTAAAAACCGGTCTGTTTATTTATTGTGCATTGCATCTACCTTTTCTTTCGTTTCCATATAGCTTTTATAGTTACGTATGTATGGGTCATTTTCCAGCTCTTCCTGAGTAGGTTCCACCACGCCGTTCGTAATGTCCTTATAATGTTGAACCTTACTCTTACCGCCAAACATTTGTGAGCCTCCAAACATTTGAGAGGCTACAAATATTATCAGGCAAAGCCACAAAATGAACTTAATAATATTGATAATATCCCTCGTCGAATTCTTATTTGACGGCTTGTGAGTATTATGACCTACAGGTATCTTATTTATATTCGTACTTTCTACTTTTCTAACCGGAGCTTTCATATACTGATTCACAAACATAAGGCTTTCTTTGTAAAAAAGCTCCTGCATTTCCAACGCATCCTCCCGGATATCATTAAGAGTTGCATTTTGATAGGAATATACACTGTCATCATGCACTGCCTTATTACGTATACTTCGTATACGCGCATAATTATTTCTGCTTTCGGAATTAATAACATTGGCAGCTCCCAAGGCGATTTCTTTGCACATTAGGTCACCTGGGTTTTGCGCCGCATAGACATTCCTGATTTGCTCTAAGTACGCAGGCGTTATTTGAGCATGACTGATTAGTTGATTTACCATTTTTTCATAGGCATTTCCAAGACTTTGCATTCCTGCAATTATTCTCGTTTTACTGCTTGAAACAATATTTTCATTTGCTATCATACATGTTTCATAAATATTTTCATACTCTTTCAGGTGTTCATAATTTATCATTGTCTTCCCTGCCCTTTCTATATTGTATACATTTATATTATCATCTACTCTCAGAAAAAAATTGCGTAATTTTTCTCTACTACTTCCCAATTAATGTTTAGCTTCACATATCAAAGTACATACCGTCTCAACGGTACTTTCGTTGTCCCAATCCAATTCGTATATCTCTTTCCCGTTGAAAAATACAGGGAATCTAAACTTTAGACTACGAAGGATTCTTCCGCCCGCCTGCTCTTCCTCGTAAATATTCACATCTGCAAGGAAGCTCTTCATAAATGTTTTCTTCTCAATATCCGTAAATCTGTCGTACAGCTTATCAAAGAATAACAAGAACTGATACACATTGTCGCCGGATATTTTCTCCTGCCTAATATTATACAGTCTGGTCTCCACTTCTTCAATCAAAGTTTCGATTTCTTCTATCTCATCATAGAGCTTATCCAGACACACCTGCATATCCTCATACTTCTTATCATAATGCTTGTCCGATACAGATAAGTTATCCATCTGATTTGCCAGCTTATTCTTGGCACCGATTACCTGCTTTAACCGCTCCTGTAAGCCTGTATGCTCTCTGTCCAGCTCCTGTGTATTAATGCTTTGTCCAATGTGATTCTGTATTTCCGTTTTGAACTTTGGATTATTCGCAAGCTTGCGGATAACTTCTTCCACCGCTACATTAATTTTATCCTCACTCCACTGCTTGCGGTAAGTACATTTATGACCATTCACAAAGGTTCTATGTTTGCAGGCATAGTAAAAATAATCTTTATAATGTCCGCCGTCCGGATGCTTTTTACGATTTACATTGCCATACATACCACTTCCGCAGATAGGACATTTGATAATTCCTGATAGAATATGCTCATGATCTAAACTGTGGGTTTTGATGTTGGCAACACCGGTTTCCTGTCTCTTTTTATGCACCTAATTCCACAATTTTTCTGACACAATCGCCTCATGGATACCGTCGTTAAGCATATACTTGTCCTGCTTTACAATATGGTACTCATTCCTCGTACCTGGAATCTTCTCATTCTTTCTTCTGCCAAATGCAAGCTTGCCACAGTACACAGGATTATCCAGCACACCTTTTACAAAGGATGTGGAAAAGCCTTCTATGGTATTGTTCTGACGAAGCTTTTTCTTGTAACCGCTGTTGCTTAAGAATGTGGCAGTGGCCGCAATTCCCATAGTGGTATTGGCAAACTTATCGTAAATAATACGGATAATCTCCGCTTCATCCTCGGCTATGTGCAGTTCACTATTGATTAACTGATAACCGTAAGGTGCAAAGCCACCATTCCACTTACCTTCTCTTGCTTTCTGTCTGCGACCTTCCATGGTCTGCACTAATATATTCTCTCGCTCAATTTCAGCCATCGCAGATAAGACAGAAATCATAAGCTTTCCTGCATCTTTGGAACTGTCGATACCATCTTCCACACAGATAAGATTTACACCAAAATCCTGCATTCTTTGGAGGGATGATAATACATCTGCTGCGTTTCATCCGAATCGGTATAATTTGAAATAATCAGCATATTTATGCAATTTATCCTTTTGCGCATCTAAGCTGTATCCATCTACCTGCATGGAGGTGGATACACGGGTGTAGATATAGCATTTGAGTTGGTTTTTCATAGTTATCTCCTATTTTCGAAATAATTACTTAACATCGTAACTTATCGAAAATCTTTTTCAAAACGTTTTAGTATATTTGCAAAATAATCTCTTTC
>SVFJ01000061.1 GCA_015056925.1 Lachnospiraceae bacterium
TAGCTTACATTCTCAATGACCTGCGGCTCACCGTCCAGACTAATCATATCGTCTGCAAGCTTAGCCACTCTGGCCGTTCCCGGATTATGTGCTACTGATATATCCGGTACTCCTCCGCCAAAGTAAATATAACAGCTTCCATCATCATCCATTAATACCGCCGGGTCAAATAACCATGTTACATCCGCACAGCTTGGCATAGCTCTTGAAATTAAAGGCTTATTTATCGGGTCGTAAAATGGTCCTGTCGGACTATCCGACTGTAATACTGCAATTCCATTTCCCCCGTTTGCAAAATAAAGGAAGAACTGATCCTTGCCATTAATATTCTTATATGCAGCTGCCGGTGCCCATGAGTTGCGTCCCCACTTTGCAGCTCCCTTATCTGTTGAAGCTAAGATGCCGCCATGGTCTGTCCAGTTTACCAAATCCGCCGATGAAATCACGTGGATAGTATCAATACTAGAGTATGTATTTTCTTTTACCTTTCCCTGCTCATCCCACTCTAACGTATCTGCAGTCATATACAAATACACTCGGTCACCATATACCAATGCATATGGATCTGCTCCAAATTTCTGTGTCATAACCGGGTTATGGCATGACAGTCTCTTTAATAAATTTCCCATAATTATCCTCCATTGTCTTATATATAAAATTCATAAAATCCACCTTGCCGCCAATTTCTTTTGTCGCATAGTAAAACAAACCAAGTCTGCAGCCTGTAAAATGTGCCAAAGAAAAATGCAGCTTATGCTCTTTTCCAATCTGTTTCCACTGTCCATGCTCCAAATAGTAAAATGTGGAAACATCCTTCATGTGAGAAAAGTCAGCCATCGCCTTCAATGTAACTGTCTGCTCACCACATATTGGTATTTCTTCCAATATCTCATCTTTATTTTGCATCACTATGTAATATGTATCTTCACGTCTTGTAACTGCTGCCATTGCATAATCTTCCTGTAAGATACAGATTCCTGCATAGTCTCCGCTTTTTAACTTACTAAAATCCAACGTGATTTCACCACTGCATCCGGGATACTGCATCCTCTGTGTCAGCGTATTTCTCGCCTGTGTCAGTTCATTGCACAAGAGAGCAGTACGCACGGAAAGGCTACCCTTTTGTCTATCCGGCGTAATCAATGATAAATCCGGTGCATGATTAAACTGCCACATACTCTTCAAGCCATAACAGCCATATTGCTGATCCATTTCCTTGAAATCTGCAACTGGCGAATAAATAAAATCATCACTTCCACATAAGGCATTATATTCTGTGCACTCATTCGGCAATTGCTTAGGTAAACGCATAACTGGGAATTCATTCTCCCAACATACCTGTACCAATACCGGAATTCTGCCCACAGCACCTCTATCCTGAAACAAAACTGCATACCATTCGCCTGTCGGCGTATCTACAATGCCGCCTTGGGCAATTCCCTGATGACAATATCCCATATCTTCATCAAAAATATCCCGACCTATAAATTCATCCTCCAGCGTCTCAGCGAAAAAGCAAGCCTCTACTCTCCTCCAGTACTCCCTTTTTGAATGAATACAAAAAAGATAGTACTTTCCATTTATCTTGTAGATATGAGAGCCTTCATATCCTAAATTCGGATTGCCTTGGTCTGAAATCAGCATACGATGCAAGCCTCCATCCTTAGGGCCGCTCAAATCCGCCGCTAGCTCTGTAAGATAAATATCCCGATTACCATACACGATATATACCTTGTCATCATCAAAGAGCAGAGAAGAATCATGATAGAAGCCCTGTATCTGACTTCTTACCCATTTGCCTTGCAAATCATTGCTTCGAAACAAATAGGTCTTTCCCGTATCATTTGCAGCAAAACAAATGTAAAATACACCCTGATGGTATCGAAACGTGGCAGCCCACATACCTTTTCCATATATGTTTTTACCATTCTGCAACGCTTGTGCTGCTGTTCCATCCAACACATCATAAACATATGTCAGATGCTCCCAATGCACCAAATCCCTTGACTGCAATATTTCACAGCCTGGCATAAAATGCATGGTTGTTGTAACCATATAATAGATATCATTAACACGAATCACATCTGGATCCGGATAATCCAAACCTGTTAGTAGCATATTTTCTTCTTATCTCAGTGCAAAAGAACGTAAACTGGTATTACCAGTTCCGCGATAGGTTAAATAAATCGCCTGCTTACCCTTAGGCAGCTGTACTGGTACACTGAATTCCTCCCAAATATTTGAAGAATGAATCGGAATTTTTGCTAATACTTCTCCGTCCCAAACTGTTTTTACCTCAAATACGCCATGAGCATATCCTCTTGTCCAAATAGCAATCTCACTTACATCCTGTATATCAAAATACTTAAATCCTGCTGTTGCCGTATCCTGAATATTACTGATATATCCAAGCTCTTCATCGCCATCTCTTCCATCCTGCATAATCTTTGGAAAACGTAAATCTCCGATATACATCGATGGTGTGTCAGTATATAAATGACATGCGATATATGATGGATACTCTCCCTTACCCTCTAACGGACCACCATTCAAACCACAAGATGTAATCTCAACCTGTGCAATCTTACCTTCATTGTCTATGCTAATCTTCTCTGCACAGCCTTGTCTGCTATACCAGGTGCCATTTGTATGTCTATGGTAAAAAATGTACCACTCATCCTTAATCTCTACGATACTTCCATGATTATTCGCACCGTATGCCATCGGCATATGAGCCGGCTTATATGTATCAATATGTAAATCACAATTGCTGACAATTACTCCACCATATACAAAATCCTTAGTCGGACTCTTACTTACCGCATAGCAAAGCTCATGCATCACAATTGAAGAATATACAAAATAATATAAATCTCCATGCTTTCTAATAGATGAAGCCTCAAAGAATTCATGTCCTTCAAAAGAGCTTCCCTGACCATACTCACATCCTGGCACCACCAACACAGGTTCTTCTATAATGGTTAACATATCAGTTGCAAGAACTGCCACCTTAGAACCTGTTCGACTCTTATCTCCACGTGCACAGAAGCCTGTATACAGATATACCTTATCGCCCTCAGTTAATACCCCTGGGTCAAACTGCGGTTCATCTCCTGGTCTTTCTCCCAATCTTGTTCCATCCTCATAATGCACATAGCCAAGGAACTCATACTTTCCAGCTGGTGTATCGCATACAGCAACAGATACTACGCATACCTTATCTAAAACGTAATACAGATAATATCTTCCATCTGGTCCAAGAGTTACATCAGGCGCATATAAGCACATACGTCCATCCTTATTCAATGGATCTTCACACTTTGGATAAATGACTCCTTCATATCTCCAATCCGTTAAATCATCAACTGGCGCAGACCAACACACATAATCTCCCAGACAAAATACGTGTCCATTGTACAAATCATGTGAGCCGTATATATATACTCTGTCACCAAACACATACGGTTCTCCATCCGGAATATATTCCCAAGATGGTAAATATGGATTAAAACCCTGCTTTTTCATACTCTCTTCCCTTTCTCTTTGTTCTATTCATTGGTTTCGGTAATTCTCTTATAAATCGCTACATCACAGGTCCCATGTAGCCTTTTTTCCAATCCGTCCCCGTTTTTCTGATTAGGATTCTTTCTAATACAAATGCCGGATCACAAGCATAGATTGTTAACTCATTGCTTCCTTTCTTTCCAGCCTTTACCAGTGTAAGCTCATGAATATTATCAAGAACACCACTTGCCCATGCTTCACAGCTTCTCTCTCCACCACGATAATCATCGGAAACAGTATTATGAATTTCAATTTCTTCCTGATTCCATCTAAATCCAAATCTCAAACTATTCTTAGTGCTGATTGGATTTGACGGTGCTGTCTGTAGCACGATTTCGTATTCTCCATCCTGCGGAAGAACAAATTCATAAGTCAACGCTGGTGCATCCTTACCTGGTACAAAAGAACTGGTAATCGGAAATGCCTTTACAGCTGTATCATACTTTCCATAAGGACGCAGTAACTCAAATCTTCCAGCCAAGCTATTCTCCTTACGTACGTAATTCTGTGCACAAATCACAAGTCCTAATTCATTTTCTCTCTGATACTGCTTCAAGGATTCTGGCAAAGCTGCTACCTCAAGACCACTATCTATTTCCTCCGCTCTTGCATAAACCATAAGATCAACATGAGCAAATTTTGAAGAAATGACAACCTTTGTATATAAAAACTCTGTTTTCTCCTGTTCACATAATTCCTTCACTAGCTGACGATTAATCTTAAGCTCTATACTTTCCTGCAATTCTACATTTCCACATTCTGGTGATACTGTCACCCAGTCTGCTCCTGTAGACACCTGATACTCAAAAGCCTGACTACTGCCATTGGCAATGTCGATACAAACTCTATCGCAGTTTTTATTTAAGAAATCATAAATTGGTATAAGCTTTCTCGTCCAATCTCCACCCATGCTGTAATCTATGCTTTTACTTGGTGCTACAATCATTCTTGGTCTCTTCGAAGGTGTCACATAATGCTTCACTGGATATCTGCATTCTTCATCATTCCAATGAACAAAACCAACATGCTCCGAAAGCATCATGCCATCCCACTTACCATCAGCAACTGAATGATATGCATTCTGCAACTCCTCATCTCGCTTTAAGCAATCTTCCATCAGCTCTGCATACTGATTAGCTATCATTCTTCCCTGTTTTGCATATAAAGAATTCTTTCCTGCATAGAGCTGAAGCATTAACTGATTCATGGATGCCGCTACTGGATAATATACGAGTTCATAAAATGCTGCATACATCTGCGAAGGCATCTTATGTAACAGCTCATCCGCAGCTCCAACCAATGTTCGAGCTTTATTCAGTAGCTTATCTGCTTCCCCATAATGAACTGGATGATAAGTATCCGGAGCCAATGCCTCTGGCTTACGTATACTATTGATTCTGGTATACTCCTCTAACAAATAGAAAATCGTATCACAGTCCTGTCCATTCAACAAACCACCAAACTGCTGCTCTACCCATTGTCTTGTATAATACTGAGTCATATTGACTGCATCGACACCCCATTTATCATAGTCATATGCCAAATCCATAAAGTATGATAAAGGAAGCTCCTGTGGTTTCAAATCACCTACATTTACTATCCATATGTCACGAATTCCAAATTCATAGGCCATCGTCATCTGTTCCCATACCTTTGGCAAATATGTGCTATTTACCCATTCATAAGAGATAGGGTCTCCATGATAGTCAAAATGATAATACATTCCCCAGCCGCCAGCTCTATCCTTCATACCGGCTTCCGGTAAGGTTCTTACATTGGCAAAATTATCGTCGCAGAGCATGAATGTGATACCATCCAGTTCTTCCCAATCCTTTAAGCCCGGTGTATTCTCATCACCATAAAAATATGCCTCTACCTCTTTATAAAGAGCCAGCATTCTTGGAACCTGCTCTAAATCGGGATTTACACATTCACGAATCAGCTCATTCTGTGTAGTAATTACCTCCTTTAAATAGTCAATATTTTCCTTAAGAGTCGCAGTTCTTCCAAGAATCTCGCTATCCCGTTCTCCACGCATTCCCATGGTAATAATATTTTCCAGATGACCGTTTCTCTTTAATCCGTCACGCCAGTAATTTGTTAATCCTTCCTTATTGCGGTCAAAATTCCAGGCTGTTCCATATGGGGAATCTTCACCCTTTACCTTATCCCATTCTTCACTATGGCGAAGACATGGTTCATGATGCGAGTTACTCATAACAATTCCCAATTCATCTGCTAACTGGGCATTGGCAAATCCAGGTCCATCCAAACTAAAGTTTGAAGTCCACATAGCAGGCCATAAGTAATTGCCCTTTAATCTAAGTAACAATTCAAAAACATGCTCATACATTGAAGCTTTAAAGCCACCAAAATGTCTGAATGTCCAGTTTCCAAAAGAAGGCCACTCATCATTAATAAAGAATCCTCTATACTTTACAGACGGCTCCTTAGAAACCATATTTACCTTCTCATCAAGCACAAAACTATCCTTCTTAGCTGGTACTACATCTGCAAACCACACCCATGGAGATACGCCTGCAAACTCCGACAAATGGAACAACCCATAAATCGTTCCCCGCTTGTCACTTCCTGCAATCACCAATGTATTATGTCCTTCTTCTTCAATCACTTGAAAAATATAATTTTCTCTTTTGCCTCTAATCTGCGACAAATCAATTTTTCCTAAAGATGCTAGTTTTTCTAAATACTCACTTTTACCAAGTGTCGCTGCCACAATACAATCTGCCTGCTCCATTTCAGTTGGAGTTCCCTCTGTCATCTGATACTCTTTTCCTGTTACCAAGGTCATATCTTTCATAACCTTTTGCATAATTCTCTTTACGCCCGGATAAGCCTGTTCCTCTATGAAAAAGCTCGCCTGTTTCTCTGCTTTAGATATAATTAAATTCATATGATTACGATACCTTCCTATCCTTTTTTCATATCTGTTGTACTACTCTACATATCCAAATCCAAGGATTGTGAATTCTTTATCCTCATCACCCTGAACCATTTGAATTCTTACAATATGTGTCCTATTTTCAGGCTCATCAAATAAAATTACAGGATTACAATGTACCCAGCCGTTCTTATGAGGGTCTGCAACAAGTACATGCTTACTATCCACAAACACATCCGCCTTACCTACATTCGGCGCACCAGAATCCTTGTACACAAGCATCAATGCCTTACATTGTATTTCCATCTCAAAATAATCCTTTTTTCCCTCTACAACACCTGTACGATACCAGTTGTATGGGAACTGGGGTACCATATCCGGCTTATCATCCATCTCGACACCCTGAAGCTGTGCATCTGTTGCTTCAAAGCATCCTTCCTCCAAGCGAAGTACCGGACCCAAATCCTTTCTATCCATCAGTTTGATATTCTCATAGACCGAACCATATACTGTATCCAGCTCCATCAGCTTAGCCGTTTCATCCGCCATTGGTGCCTGCTTTGCAGCCTCCTTGAACATATACATCAGACATTCTTCCATAATCCTGTGTCCGGCATTGCTTGGATGATAGATATCATAGAAGAACTGATTTTTCGATAAGACTCTTCCTTCACCTTTGCGTAATCTAAACTGCTCTACAACAGCATCCAGTACGCTTACCATAGGTAAATCCAGCTTCTTTCCTACAGGACCCAATCTATCCTGCAAATTCCAGTCATACGCAAACACTGCAAACAAGAGAACCACTGCCGGCTCATTTGGCAATGCAAGAATCTTTCTTACAAGACTTTCATAGCATACGCCCTTTGTTTCGTCTCCTTCATCATTTACAGCAAACTCAACCACAACAATATCTGGCTCCACGGTACCATCTCGTAAAATATCTCTTTCAAATCGAATTACGCCAAGCTGTGAAGGCGTTCCACCAACTCCTGCCTTCACAAAATGCACATTATCTCCTGTGCCAAACAATGCCTTAAATGACTGATAGGTACGATATGCATAACACTGTGTAGGTAAAGGAATCGCTCCGGCGCCCTGTGTAATAGACCCACCAATAAATGCAATCGTAACATCTTCACCCTTCTTGGCCTTTTCGATGGCTCTTCGAAGTCTTTCTGTATTACCAAGCTGCATCAGCGACTTTTCTATCATCTTTTTATAATCCTGTGATTCTACATCGATTTCTTCATCTTCAATCACTTCCGGTGCTTCAAAACCGTCACGTAAATAAAATCTAACATTTGCTGCTGCCTGTACATCCGAATTGGCAAACTCAAAGCGAATCTGCCCCGGCTCCTTATCATCCTCTGACCACACTACATCATCCAGATAAATCAGATTCTCCATACCGTCAGCAACCATGTCTACAGTTAAATTGCTGCCGGAACCATATGTATCCTTATGTCCATACATCTGATATACGAAACGAACCTGCTCTTTGGCTGTTTCTTCCACTACAGATACACCGATTGCATATACCAGCTTACGAAAGCCTTCGGTCGTTTTTAACATCTGCAACATATCCTCATCAGTTACATTTCCTGCAATTCTTGCACTATTTATCAATCGGTTGTCATTTTGATAAATAAACTGTACTCCTGTATTGTTTGGAAGCTTTGCTCCATAGATTTCCTTATCCTGCATAATATAGAAAAACGGTCTTTTCACCGTTGGGTCTTTCGGTGCTACCGGTCCCTTATTCATAACCTTATCCTCCCATAAAATTTCTTTTTCAAATATTAGCAAACTTATATTCTCTATTCTTCTTAAATCTTGCTTTTCACTAACCAAACACTGTCATCTTTTATGGCCATACTCCCTGCCTTGGCTTATTCACAGTAATGATTCTGCTATTCTGCAAATTGGTTAAAAGCATAAATCTTGCCTCTGCCTCATACTCAGGCTTAATCATATAGTGACAATAAGTATCCACCAGTTGGAACAGATTCGCTGTTCTTCCCTCAATCTTAAAATTCACATAGCCCATCGGCACATACTTCTCCCATATCGCTTCCGGAGACACATAGGTTGGATACTCCTTAATCGTATGAATGGAATTCTTATCACCATATTCACAATACCAGCCCTCCACAGGTATCTGATGCTCTCTGGGCATGGTTCTGTTTTTCAACACAGTGCGATTCTGTTTTGCAATTGCCGCATAGTGTTCCTTTCTTCTTGGACAGTTTGGTATGCAACAGGCATTTACCAATATCTCGCACTTATCCTTACGCTGAATCTTCTCTAATTTTTCAAAATCATGATTCAGATTATAATCAAGTACTACCAGATTGTAGTCCTTCTCTAACTCTTCCTGCAGCTCCTCCATATCTAAGATACCCTTGCAGGTAGAACTATTTATCTTAAATCCGGGATAGTTTGCCCGAACATAGTTTTCCAAAACAGGAGAAACCACTAACACCTCATTCATTCCATTATCAGCGGCTCTCATACAAAAGTTACAGTAAGCATCCTCTAAATCATGCTCTGTTACACTCGGATTTGTATATGTAAAACGAACAGGAATACCCTGCGCATTAATATTCTTAATTACTTCCTGTACAAATTTTGCATCGCACTGGTCTCCATTGCAGAATCTGCCTCCTGCCCAAAGCGATGTTGGAAACTCTCCAAAAAACGATGCAATCTGTACGCCCTCTCTGAAATATTCCGGATGAAGCTTTTGCATACTCACCAAGAACATATTTAGCGGATAATTATATCTCAACCCCGGTAAATGAAATTTAACAACCATTCTCATACCTCTTTTCCATATAGACAGACGAAGGATGACACATTCTGTCATCCTTGCTGTCTGTTTTCAAAATACGTTTTATTTATTTGTTAGCTTCCTCTAAGTAAGCTGCCCATGTATTTCTGATTTCTTCTGCCTTCTGAGCCGGTGTCTTATCTGCGTTGATACCCCAGATTAAGTCTGAACCAAGCTGAAGTCCAGGAATCATGTTGTGGTATGTAACCTTACCATTGTCAATCAATCTAGCTAAAGTAAGGTCAACTGACTCTGTATCTCTGAAGCTCTGTAAGTAGTTTGCTCTCCATCCTGCATAATCTTCAAATCCAGGAATTGGCTGTGTCCAAAGGTCGTATGCAAATGCAATCTTCCAAGCCTTCTCATCATCGTAGCAAGCCGGGATACAGAATGGATTATCATTGTAAACATTTGTATAATCATCCATCTTAGGTCCCATTGGGAAGCATACGAAACCAAAGTCGTCTTCCATCTCTGACCACTGACCAGCCTTATAAGACTCTGCACATGAGAATACTGCCTCACCGTTCTGGAATGCTGTATATGTGTAATCCCACTCAGCATCTTCCGGATATACCATCTCGTACTTGCTAAGCATATCGAATACCCAGTTCAGAGCTTCCATTGTCTCTTCTGACTCTAAGTCGTTGTAATACTTTGTTCCATCATTACCGATGAACTCACCACCGTTAGAATATACAGCACAAGGATATAAGTCACTTGTGAAGTTTGTCATAGCATAACGATCAATTACACCATCGTTATCTGTATCTGCCTGAACCTTCTCACAAAGCTCTTCGAACTTAGCCCATGTCCACTCCATATTTTCCTGATAATCATAAATTACCTCAGGATCAATGCCAGCTTCCTCTAAAAGTCTCTTATTGAAATAGATACCACCCTTAGGCTCCGGGTCATTAGCGCTCATACCGTAGATAGCGCCACCCTTATTTAATAAGTCATGAACACCATTAGCCCACTTATCCTCTGTAAAATCAAGGCAATCAAGCTTAGATAAGTCATACATTAATCCGCTGTTCATAGCTGCTACAAGCTCTGTACCCTGACGAAGTACGAATAAATAGTTCTCATCTCCACCTGTTGTTGCATAGTTAGCAAAATCTTCTGGCACAGAAGCCCAGCTACTGATAGCAACCTGCTTAATCGTAAAGTTATATGTATCCTGAATCCACTCATGATACTCATCTCTTGCTTCTTCGTAAGCATTTGTAGGCTCCTTCTCTTCATCAGATGACCACCAGTCACGAACGATGATTTCCATACCGCCAAGGTCAATTGGATTACCGCTCTCATCTGTAATTACCTCATACTGCCAAGGTGTCTCCTCAACAACTGTCTCAGGTGTTGTCTCAGCTGCTGTGTCAGCTGTTGCTGCTGCAGGTGTTGACTCCTGTGCAACTTCCTTTGTTGTATCAGCATCAGTAGATGTCTGTGCGTTGTTTCCACAACCTACAGTTCCTACTGCCATAGCTGATACTAATGCTGTAGCCATTACTCTTTTCACTACTTTGTTCTTCATATAGAATACCCTCCTTAAAACTTTACGTTTTTATATCCAGCCTACCGGCACCTCATGCCAGCCAGGCATGAAATACCTACATCTTAATACCTGTTCCACTAATACTTTCTACAAAGCCCTTCTGTGCAAACAGGTAAAGAATTAACAATGGTACAATTACCATCAATGTTCCTGTTGCAACGATACAGTTTGTGTAACCTACAGAGGCACCTGACTGATCATGCAAGTCATAAATAATATAATGATTCAAACGTTCTGCAATCATCGAAAGCTGCATAGATAACAGTTTGATGTTTCCTAAGAACATTCTTGAATAGAATCCATCTGTCCACTGCCATACAAATGAGAAGAGGAAACATGATGTTAAAATCGGCTTCGCATCCGGAAGCATGATTCTAACAAAAGTCTTTAATGTTCCACATCCATCTACGTATGCAGCCTCCTCTAATTCCTTAGGAATATTACGGAAGAACTGACGAATCATATAGATATATAATCCATTCTTCAAGCCCATACAGCCTGCACTCATCAGATAATATGGAATTGCTGAACCTCTTAAGTTAATTCCTTCTCCTGTGAGTAGCTTGCTAATTCCCAATACATCAAAGAATCTAAAATGCAGATAGAGTGATGTAGACAACGTCTGTGGTGGAATAACAATCAAAAGGATGACACAGGCAAACCAAAATTTCTTAAACGGAAATTCAAATCTTGCAAATCCATATCCTACAATTGTACATACAGCAATCTGTAGTATTGCTGTTGAAAGTGACACCAAAAGCGTATTCAGCAATGTCTGAGAATAACTCATAAAATTAGCAGCCATTCGATAATTTTCCGCCGTAAAATGCTCAGGTATCGAAATAATCATCGCATTATACAAATCCTCCTCAGCCATAAAGCTGATAGAAATCTTATTCAAAATAGGCTGTAAGATTAAGAAACACATTCCAAACAAAAGAATCGCTCTAATAATCTTAACCAATATCTCTTTCAAGGTTTTCTTAAGTAAATATCCCTCTGACTTACGATTACGCTCCCAGAAGTTATTTTCCTTTGCGTAAGCAGTTGTATTCTTACTCATAGTAATATACCCCCTTCGAAATAATGAGCGAACTTATTCCGATGATTGCAATTACAATTCCAAAATAAATCCAAGCCATCGCAGATGCGAAGCCATAATTCAGCTGTTCTATCATCTCAGCACTAATCTTTTTCATAATCTCATTATCTGAACGCATACAGAAATCAACGATTGTGTAAATCCAATTAACAAGGAATAATGAACTAATCATAGGAAATGTAATCTTCCAAAGGCTTTCCCATGCTGTACATCCTTCAATATCTGCTGCTTCATACATGCTGGCAGATATTGTCTGTAAACCGGATAAGAAGATAATAATCTGAATACCTGATGCAATCGCTACATCATAAATACCGTCAACTATCTCAAATACCGTTTCAAATGCCCTTACACCTACACCAGAGGTTACCAAGATATCCTGAATCGTATCTGTAATACTTGTTGTACCAACACCCTCTTCAATTGCACTCTGTACGCTTGCCATAAGTGAGTTATCTGTCTCTACACCGATAATTACACCGGATGAGAGGATAACCGGTAAAAAGAATACCGCTCTAACCAATGCACGTCCTTTAAATTTCTGATTTAAAATCAGTGCCACAAAAAAGCTAAATACCATAATCGCAAGTGAATTAATGCACATTCTTGATATCTCATCCACAAGCTTCTGATTGAACTCTATATCTACAGTAAAGGCTCTCAGGTAATTTGTAAGACCTACAAATATATTGTTAAAACCACCAGGACCTACCTCAACATTACAAAAGCTCATATACAAGGACTGAAAAAATGGTTTCACCATAAATGTCAGGAAGCCGACGATAAAAGGCAAAATAAATATATATCCTGCAACTGCTTTTCTTCTCTGAAGACCTACTACCTTTGCTCGTTTCTTCATAAATCTAATCCTTTCTTTATCTTCCTGATAATCACTAACGAATTACCACATATTCTTTTGCAGGTATCTCTACACCATCTGCAGATACCGCTTCATATCCGTAATTCACATAGACACGAGTGCCATCTTCATACGTTGTACATGTAACCTTATCTGTCACATAGTCATGATCTGTCATACACTGATTAAATACGTGACCAAGCTTTTCTTCGTATTCAGCATAGGTCTCAAGCATCTTATCCTTCCATGCATCATAGTCTGCTCCAAAATACTCGTAATAAAGAGTATTCTGTAAAGTAAACAAGGTTTCTTTCATAAAAGTGAAGGATAATGCCGCACCATACTCTGCTGATTTTAATAGCTCATCCTCAAAGTTCTGTGTTAGATTCAATGACTCACCAGCATAATTTACATATCCATGAATTGCCATCTGATAAAATGGAACCTGCTTATCAAGAATCGTATATTCAGAACCAGCCAAATCCATCTCCGTAACAAAATCACTATAAGGAAGCGCATAATTGTTACCCATTGGAATCATTACCTTCTGTCCAGCCGCCTTAGCATTCTGAAGACTCTTCACCTGTCTATTCAAGGCATCCTGACGAGTTACTTTTTCATCCTCTGTAAAGTCTGACGAAAGTACCTCACCCATGTCATCAAATGATACATTTACCTGATACTTAGAAGCCTCATCCACTAGATTAGAAGCCATCTTCTCAATCAAGCTACCCTTTAAGAGGTAATAAGGATCCTGACTATCTCTTTGTGAATAGGTAATCTCTGAATAAGGATAGAGCTCTGCCTTCTCTTTACTTACCAATCTGGCAGCATCTCTAAATACTACAAATCCATCACCAAAGTCGCTGTCAATCGCATAGTTTGTAATACCGTTCAAATATAAATCAATACCCTGAGCCTTTGTGTAATCAATAAGGGTTTTAAAATCCTTCTTTCCTCCAAGCTCTGACAAAAGATTCACATCATTCAACATCTTCTGTTGAACACCGCCGTTCATCCATCCTGTCAGCTTCACTGACATATTCTGAACACCATTTGTTTGTAAATCTTCAATAATACCCTGAGCTTCTTCATATGTAGTAAGCTCTAATGGTCTTGATACAGGTACACCAACTACCTGCTTCATCTTATCTACTGCTCCAACCACTTCAACAGCTACTGGAACAGAAGTATCATCCTGCATCACGAATGCATCACCATACTTATTCAATAAATACTCTCGATAGCAAAGAGCCATATCAGAATAATCTGTTGAATCTACGAAGCAATATCTTTGAACAAGTGATTCATTAGGTAATGTGTCCTCATACACGAACATCTCACCATTAAACTTATCAGCAACATCATACTGCTCTCTATGAGTAATGTTATAAACAGCATTTACATAGTTATAGTTATGATTTCTACCACTGATATCTGCCTGAACAGAGGCGTATGGCGCACCCTCTTCTAAGATACAGAGCATAGAACCATTATTCTTTGCAATACCAAATGCATTGAAATATGTTCTTGTCTCATGCACGAGAGCTTTTCTATTGATTGCCATATCCCAACCATAAAGATTAGAATAATAAGAGTTCTGTGCAATCTTACCATTGTTAAAGTTGATTAACGCACCGCCACCCTCTGGAACAAACATATAACCTTCTTCATCGATTCCTGCTGCTCCAAAGTAAGGTAATACGCTCAAATAATAGATTGGATATTTTTCTTGATATTCAATTTCTCCCATAGGAATCTCAACCAATAAGTCATCTCCATCTAAACGATAAATTACGTTTACATTAAACACCGGCTTATCCGATGTCTTCACAGACATATCCAACTCTTTATCTGCACGATAATCTGCATCTGTATATCCCGCTTCTCCAAAGTAAATCTCAAACTTTGTCTTAACATTATCCTTTGTAGTATCTCTTAATACATAAATTGGCTCTGTCTCGAGAATAGGATACATCGCTAATAATTCTTCCTTGTTGTCTTTCTTACCAAGCTTATTGATGTCGTACTTCTTATAGTAGTCCTGAACCATCATCGCATTGGTCTGAGACATATTCGCGAGAAAGCTCTCCATTCTCTTTACCGTGATAACAGGAGGAATCATATACTCCTTCTCTACATCACCGATAGAATAGTAAACCTTGATGTAATCTTCGCCTTCTTCAATCTCGTAAATCTGATTCTGTACACAGTAACGATAGTTATCATGGAGTGTATCTACACCATTCTGTGTACTATAAGTTAATATCAATGTAGATAACAACTTCTGTTTCTCTGCCTTTAAGGCAAGCTCATCATCTTCTGCGTTCTGAGGATTGGAATACCACACATCTCCCGTACGCTTATCTGTAACCGTAAACTGTGTTGTAGTTGAATCCAGTTCAAAACGAATCCTATCATTCTCTAAAACGCGTACTGATTCTTCACCTTCATAGCCCTTCACTTTTACTATCTGTATTGGCTCTTCTTCTTCCTGCCATAATGCAATGAATATTGCACCTGCTACAATAATTGCCAGGATAATACATGGAGCTATCAGGCTTTTTAATCGTTTTATTACAGCAGCTTTAAATTCTGCTTTTCTGGTTTCCCGATTTTTTCTCATACTTCCTTAACCATGCCTTTCACAATCTTTTATAGCCTAAACAGAATTTCACGTCCTATAGATATGAAATATGCAATTCCCTGACTAATCATACTGAAGAACAACAACAGAATGAATACCATAACAAGCATTGCAAAAAGTGTTCCTATCGTAAATAATACATTCTTACTTAATGAAAACTCATGAATCATCATCATTGCTGCAAAAATCAATAATCCACACAAAACAAGTGACAAAGAGCTCATCAATGTATAAAACTCTGCCTCGTCTACCGTTACCACATTACTAAATATGATTAACGGGAACTGGAACAACGGATATGGCACCATACCGTAACACGTTGCCATATACACTTGTGATAACCTTCCCTTACCATCAAAGAGTGTTGTAAGTGCCCAGTTACCTACGCACCACAAAGCTAATGGAAAGAGTATAGCTGCCAATTGTAAAACGATATTAACCTCTGGCCAATATACCGCGTTAAAGATAAAGCTTGTATACTGAAGCTTTAAAATCTTAGCAAGCAAGGTTAAAATTAAAATGGTATTTGCTGCCGCCATTGATCCTCTTTTTTCATGCGTCAAATCCCAATATCCATCAAAAGGATGTGTTATACAGTACAAAGAAAACTTCAATGATGAGACATATCTTTCTAGGCTTTCTTTGTTAAATTTCGAAGTTATCATGCCTGCCTCCATTCTATTTTCTATCCCTGAATATATCCGCAGTATCAATCTCGTGCTTAAGCGCTTTTAGCTTACCAACTGCAAGCGGTACAACAAGCAAAAGTGCTATTAGGGCAAATATGATTCCAATATTCTCTTCTACCCATTCCTTACGATACTGCTTGAATGCCTTGGAATAATTCTCTTCATCCCACTTGAGCTTAAAGTATTCCATAGCCTCATGATATTCTTCCTGTCTAAGTAGCGCTCTTCCAATTCCGATATAGGCTAAATCATAGTTTCCATTCATAGCCATTACCTTCTCCCATGAAGCACCTGATGCTTCATAGTCTCCATCCTGGAACTGCTCTACCGCATCAAACACCAAACTACCGAACTCTGTTGGTGTAAATATTGTCAAGCTTCTATCCAATGCATCAAGTACCATCAAGTCTCTACCTTGATGTTCTATTGCTACAGGACTCTTAAAATATCCATCCATATTACCGTTTCCACCAAATCCGAAAACAAGTCTTCCTTGGTCGTCATAAGCAAAAAGTCTACCTCTTACCTTATCAAGACCAACATAAATGTCATTATCAAATGCTGTAATATCAATCATCAGTGAAGGTCCTTCATAACCACCACCTTCGCCCCAGTAGATATCACCAATTACAGGCCATTCACCATTCGAAATTAAGATATCAGCCCCCATCAGGTTCAGTCTTCTGATTGGCTTTGCTTTGTCATCATTCAAATCCGCTTCAGACACATTGGTTGTACATACATAGATAAAGCCTTCGTGGTCCATGAACAAATTATCGTACTCTGTTGGTACAAAGGACTCCATCTGTGCTCTCTGCTCTTTGGTTGCAATTCTCTTCCAGATATACTGCTTCCAGTCATAGGTTACAGGTGTTGCTCCTACGAATCCTGAGAACACACCGTCTGATTCATATTTAATCAAACCTTTGTTTACGTTTGTTGCCACACAGTAAACTCGCCCCGCCGTATCCACAGCAATCTTCTTAGGAAGAAAACTAAGAGACTGGTCAAAGTTAGCATCTGTAGGCTTTACAAACTCCATCACATACTCAAGGTCCATTGTAAGCTTTAGGATACGTCCGTTATCCTGGTCTGCAATAAACATATATCCGTCATCTGTAATCGCAATATCCTTTGGTGCTGCAAAGGTATTTACCTCAGCGCCCTTGAACTCCTCAATCACTCTTACAACTTCAATATCCGTTCCTGTTCTTTTCATTTCGATGATTCTGTTATTACCTGTGTCACAGATATATACCATATCATCCTTTACAAACAAGCCATTGGGATTATTTAAGGCTTTATCTAATCCCAGCTCAACTGCGGTATATACGCCCTCTACTTCATATGCATCCGGCGAATACTGTACATCTCCCCACCAATCGTAGTTATAGGTATATCCAACCTCTGCTGATACGGTGGCTGATGAACTGATTATCATAACGGCACATGCAAATAATGCACCGGCTTTTTTTATCCACTTCTTCATACGCTGCCTCTCCTAGTTAATCCTTCAATCCTGAGCTTGCCATTGTTTCAAGAATCTGGCTTTCAGACAACACGAAGATGATAATCGGTACCATCATAACGATAACGCTGACTGCCGCTGTCTGTCCGGTTCTTGCAATACCACCACTTTGAATCTGCTGTAAAGCATATACCAAAGTCTTTTTCTCTTCCGAATAGATAAACGTAGATGCAGGGTTGTTCCACAAGCCCTGTACCGAGAAGATAATCATGGTAAGCCATGCCGGCTTAACATTTGGCATTACAATACTTGTAAAGACTCTCCACTCATTTGCTCCGTCAATCTTTGCCGCTTCTACCAACGACATTGGCAACCCTTCCATGAACTGCTTCATAAGGAAGAAACCAACCGGTGAAGCAAAAGCAGGAATAATAATCGACCAATAAGTATCTACCATATGGAGCTTATTGATAATCAAATAGTTAGGAATGGAAATTACATATCCATTGAACATCATTGCTACTGTTACCACCTTGAAGAAGGTCTTTCCTCCCGGAAAATCATACTTTGCAAGTACGAATGCACCCATGGATGCAATAATCAAATGTCCAACCGTTCCCACCACCGTAATAAATACAGTATTAAAAATATATCTGGAGAAGGTCACCCAAGACTTTCCCATAGTAACAAACAAATCCGAGAAGTTATCCAAGGTTGGATTCTGCGCAAATACCGTAGGTGGAAACTTGAACAACTCATCCAACGGCTTCAATGCATTGTTGATTGCATATACTAACGGAAACGCCATAAGCACAGCCATAAAGAGCAAAAACGCATAGATGAAAAAGTCTCCTACAATGGAACGATTCGGCTTTCTTTTCTTAATTAATTTCGGCTTATATACAGCCTCCGTCTCTAATTGTTTCTTTTTTATTTTCATGTGATTTACCATGCCTTTCGATTACAGGATATTTTTACGTTCCAAGTCTGCTTAATGCCTTCTGGATAACTTTATTACAAATAAGCATTACCATAACTAACAATGTCGCAATTGCTGATGCATATCCCATCTCAAAACGTGTTGAACCATAGTCTATCAAATGCGATACAACAGTTCTTGCCGCATAATCTGTACTTGGGAATCCACACAACGCCATTGTTACGTCAGCTACACCAAATGCAGATGTAATCGACATAATCGCACCAAACATCAATGTTGGTCTCATACTAGGAAGTGTAAT
>SVFJ01000062.1 GCA_015056925.1 Lachnospiraceae bacterium
GCAGGTTGAGGAGACAACTTCTGAGTTCGACAAGGAGAAGTTACAGGAGAGACTTGCGAAGCTTGCAGGTGGTGTAGCTGTTATCCGTGTTGGTGCTGCAACAGAGACAGAGATGAAGGAAGCTAAGCTTCGTATGGAGGATGCTCTTAACGCAACAAGAGCGGCTGTTGAAGAAGGTATCATCGCAGGTGGTGGTTCTGCTTATATTCATGCGTCTAAGGAGGTTGCAAAGCTTGCTGAGACTCTTGAAGGTGATGAGAAGACAGGTGCTAAGATTGTATTAAAGGCATTAGAGGCACCTTTAGGTAAGATTGCTAATAACGCAGGTCTTGAAGGAAGCGTAATCATTAACAAGGTAAGAGAGATGGAAGTTGGCTTCGGTTTCGATGCATACAAGGAAGAGTATGTAAACATGGTAGAGGCCGGTATTCTGGACCCTGCTAAGGTTACAAGAAGTGCATTACAGAATGCATGCTCAGTAGCAAGCACACTTCTTACAACAGAGTCTGTTGTTGCTACAATCAAAGAAGATATCCCAGCTATGCCGGGTGGAGCACCGGGTATGGGCGGAATGATGTAAGACACATTTCATATGAGATAGGTAGAGGGCTGTCGCTTCGGCGGCAGCCATTTATGTACCGATGAGTTTTGTCTATTTAAATCTAGAAATCATAAGTAATTCTATAGCAGGCATAATCTAAGAAGGTCTGCATTCAAATTAACATATCAAATATGTTTCCATTAGTAAGAAGATAAATTGAGATTAGAAAGTTTTAGAAGGGTATCAGTTTCCAGGGGGCTGTATTTAGTAATGTATTATGTTATGACGGAAATGCAGAGATGAAATATTGAGATTTTCCGTCAGTATCAGTAACGGAAGAGATGAAAGACGGAAAAGCAAAGCAGAGATGTTAAGATTTTCCGTCAATATCAGCGACGGGAGAAATGAAAGACGGAAAAGCAAAGCAGAGATGTTAAGATTTTCCGTCAGTATCAGTGATAGGAGAGATGAAAGACGGAAAAGTAAAGCAGAGATGTTAAGATTTTCCGTCAGTATCAGTGACGGAAGAGATGAGAGACGGAAAAGCAAAGCAGAGATGTTAAGATTTTCCGTCAATATCAGCGACGGGGGAAATGAAAGACGGAAAAGTAAAGCTGAAATGCTGAGATTTTCCGTTTGCAGTGGTTTTACATAGAAAGGAGAACTAAATGAAAGAAATATTGTTAAGAATGAAAGAGGAATTGATGTCTTTGGAGGTGTTGAAAGAGAAAGTAGAGAAATCACTTGAGAATGCACCGCAGGGAATTTTAAAAGTATCGAGGTGTAGGAATTTAACACAGTATTATGTCAGAAAAGATAAACAAGATTGCAGAGGAAAATATTTAAATAAAGAAAATAAGACCTTAGCATACCAACTTGCGCAAAAGGAGTATGATGAACAGGTATTAAAGGTGTTAGAAAAACAGAAGACAAAGATGCATAGCTTTGTCAAACAGATGGAAAAGTATGATGTAGCTGATATATACGAAAAACTCCCAAAAGAAAGACAGAAACTTGTACAGCCCTATGTATTATCTGATGAACAATATATAAAGCAGTGGGAAGCAGTAAGATATCAAGGGAAGGCATTTGATAAGGATGCGCCGGAAATCTATACAGAGAGAGGTGAGCGTGTGCGTTCAAAGTCGGAAAAAATATTAGCGGATAAGTTTTATATGATGGGGATTCCGTATCGTTACGAATATCCATTACATCTGCAAGGTTATGGCATTGTACATCCGGATTTTATAGTATTGAATAAGCGTACAAGAAAAGAATATTACTGGGAGCACTTTGGAAGAATGGATGATGTGGATTACTGTAATAAGACGATAAAAAAGATGGGCAGTTATCAGCGAAATCAAATTTTTCCCGGGAAAGATTTACTTCTTACTTATGAGACAGGTGCGTATCCATTGAATATAAAAAGTGTTGATGATTTAATAATGGAGTATTTGTTATAAGTTTCAGTATGAATCAATGATATAATCCGCTAAATAGTAAATGATAAGAAGAGGACAATAGACGTTTTAGAGAGCAAATGGTGAGAAAAAAGTATACATAAATGTGTTGACCTTGCCCTTGGGGTAAGGTTTATTATGTAGACAATAGGAATGTAACAATAGTCATTACATATCAGGAGAACGATAATCATGGCAAAACAGTATTATACCATAGGACAGCTGGCTCAGCTTACAGATATGTCGACCAAGGCGCTTCGTATCTATGAAGAAAAAGGACTTATTACTTCCATTCGCAATGAAGAGAATAATTATCGACTTTTTGATGAATCAGTAAAGCTACAGCTTCAACGAATCCAGACGCTTAAGTATTTAGGATTCTCTTTGGGAGAAATAGAAAAAACGTTAGTGCACTTTAATCAGGTGGATTTGGAAGAGTCATTTTTGGAACAGAAACGACTCATGGAAAAGAAGGTCATTGAATTAAACAGAATGATTCATTGTATGGAAAAGGCAGCAATTGAATGTAAGGAAAATCAGTTTGATTTGGATGAGGTATTTAAAATGCTAAAGCATATTATTATTAATCGTGAGGCTGATGAAGGTGTTGGTTTTTTGAGAAATCATGCAATGACAAAGGAGCCGGAGGGATGGTCGAGATGGATTTTTGAACAGATTAAAATAGAATCCGGTATGAAAATACTGGATGCAGGGGCAGGATACGGGAATCTGTGGAGATACAATATAGAGCGGCTTCCGGAGCAATGCAGGATACATTGCGTGGACAAGCATAATACACATGCAGATACATTTTATAAAGAGTTCGGTACGCATAAAGCATTTGAATTTGTATGGAATGATTTGGAAGAAATGGATTTTGAAAATCATTACGATTTGATTTTCTTTAATCATGTCATGGTTTTTATAGAAGACAAAGAAACACTATTGAGGAAATTGAAAGCGGCTTTAAAGATAAACGGTGCCTTAGTGTGTACATGGGGCGGAATTCTCCTCTATGAAGAGATGGCAAAGCTTTTTATGGAATGTAAGCCGGATGAGAGAAAGAAGGTACAAAAAGCGCTAAAGAAAAGAAAACAGCCACTCGTAGAATATGAAAGTATGCTAAAGAAGGTATTTCCTAAGGTGGAAAAACGAGTGAGGAAGGTTCTTTTAACTTACGATACAATAGAGGATTTTATAGAATCTATGAAGGATATTAGTAATTTGGGATTTGACTTTGCAAAGTATGAGGATGAACTGAAGGCGTTTATCCAAGAGAAATACGAGGCAGGAAATTATTGCATAGAAAGAGATGGATATCTGTTTATTTGTACAGAGTAAAGGGGATTGGAAAGGCAGGGTTATAAATATGAATATAGCAGTTTTATCGGATATACATGCAAATTACATAGCTTTTAGAAAAGTGATAGAGTTCTTGAAAACAAAGGATATAGATGCAATCTGTTTGTTGGGAGATTACTCAGGAGAGTTTGCCGGAGTACAGGAAACATTTGATTTAATATATGAACTTCAAACTCAGTATCAGGTTTATATCATCAAAGGAAATAAGGAAGATTATCTGATGTGTGGGATAGGTGATAAACATCCGGAGTGGGATGCTTACCCGAGTACCGTAGGAATGATTCGATACAATCATAATAGCATGAGAGAGAAGGACTGGGAATTTATTAAGTCACTTTCGGAGACGCTGACTGTGAAGATGGATGGAACGGAAGAACTGTTCTTATGTCATGGTTCGCCAAGAGCAGTGAAGGAGAAAATATACGAGGGGACCCCGAAGAACAAAGATATCTTACATGCTACACAAGCCAAATATATCTTATGCGGGCATACACATAGATGTATGAATTTTGAAGAACACGGGAAGCATGTTTTTAATCCGGGCTCAGTAGGAGACTCGTTGGATGATGGAAAACATGAATATTCTACATTCATGATTTTACATAGTGTGGGGAAAGAATGGGAAGGCGAACATTTCTGTTTGCAACAGGATTTGGATGAGCTTGTAGAAGACATGATGAATCATCAGCTTCACGATATTGCACCTTATTGGTCATTATGTACGGAAGCCTGTATGCGTGGTGTTGCTACGAGTAACGGTGAAATTTTGGAGAGAGCAATGGAGATTACGGAAGAAGAAACAGGAAAATGTAATTGGCCTGCGATTCCGGAAGAGTATTGGGCGAGAGCTTTTCGAGAGTCTGTTATTGACAGAAATCCGGAAATCTATAAGGAGATGAGATTGAAAATAAAATAGATAATTTGCCATATTTCTGTAAATATTGTAAAATATTAGTGTATGGGTGATATAATCAGAGAGTAGGAATGATGGAGCTTTTTTCTGAAAGTATCCTATAGAAAGGTGGTGCAGCAGATGATTGGTTTGTTGGCGTTAGATGCAAGAAAACAATTTGTAGAGCAATTCCAAAAAGAACTATTGCTAAAGTTTGCTGTGCCCAATTTTCAGGTATGGATATTCGGAAGCTTTCTTACAGACGAGTTTGACGCAGATTCGGATATCGATATAGGAGTGTATTGTGAAGATTTGGGTCTGCTAATGGAACTATATCATTATATTGATGAGTATATGACTTGGTATGGACTTGACCATGATATTGTAATTGTTGAAATGAAGAAGAATCATTATATTAATATTCCAATTCTTGTGCACGGTAAGGCTCTTACAGGATATACAGATGAAAAGTGGGAAGCTTATAAGAAGGACATGGTAGCGATATGGGGAGCAGAAAGACTTTCCAGAGAGGAGAAAGCAAAGCAACGTAAGGGTATTAAGATAGAGGAAGCGTATCAAGGATTGGAAATCATAAAAGGATATATAGAAAGATTAGCATGTGATAAGGATAGCTACGAATATATTAGTGCTTGTGATGGGGTGGCAACAAGATTTCAAGAATTGGTGCAGTTTGTAATTGATATGGCTACGGTTATGCAGTTGAATGAAGAAACCAATAGATTGACCGAAGCGCAACGGTCACTTCGATGGGCAGTAGGCTATGCACAGAATGTTTTGAAACTAAAGCCAGAGCAAATTGCTTGCTTGCAAATGCTTGTAATTAGAAATGACGTAGTACACGACTATATCAGTGGCGATGTTTATAAAGAGGATATTGCTGAATTTTTCTGTGCGAATCAGACCATGGAGCGATTATATGAGATGGTAGACTTGGTAAAAACATATATGATAGAAAAGGGAATTATGTAGGAAATAGCATTCGTTAGCGGATGCTATTTTTCATGGAATAGGAAAGTGCTCGAAAAGTAGTGGAAGAAAGTGTTGCCGCCGGGCAACACTTTTTTCATTCACGCAGGATTTTACTGCATTCACGCAAATTCTATTGTCGAATAATTTCATGTGTTGTAGGATAATATCAGAAAGGAGGAATTGCATATGAACGCTATGACTTGGCTAATAATTATGGTAGGATTGATTATCATAGAGATTGTGACTGTGGGACTTACAACCATATGGTTTGCAGGCGGTGCGCTGGCAGCGATAGCTGTTTCATCTCTTGGTGGCGGCTTAGCAATTCAGTTGATTGTATTTTTGGTAGTTTCATTCGCATTGTTGTTCTTTACAAGACCTTTTGTGATGAAGTTTATCAATAAGTCACATGTTAAGACCAATTACGAAGGCGTGATTGGAAAGATAGTCAGAATCACCGAGGATGTCAGTAATTATGACGGAACCGGAACTGCCGTTGTAAATGGTCAGGAGTGGACGGCAAGAGCCAGTGATGACGAAAAGAAAATTACAGCAGGAAAGCTGGCAAAGGTAATCAACATATCAGGGGTTAAATTGATTGTTGAGGAATATGAGGAGGAGACAAACTAATGGAGATTATTTTACTTATTTTTTTCTTATTAATTATTTTAATCGTAACAAATATACGAATTGTACCACAGGCATCTGCTTATGTAATTGAGCGATTGGGTGCATATCAGACAACATGGAGTGTAGGTTTTAAGGTAAAATGGCCTTTTATTGACCGTGTTGCAAAGAGAGTTAACCTTAAGGAGCAGGTAGTGGATTTCCCTCCACAGCCGGTTATCACAAAGGATAACGTAACGATGCAGATTGATACAGTCGTATTTTTCCAGATTACAGACCCGAAGCTTTATGCTTACGGTGTAGATAATCCGATTATGGCAATTGAGAAGTTGACAGCTACCACATTAAGAAATATCATCGGTGAGATGGAGCTTGACCAGACTCTGACATCAAGAGAAATCATTAATACCAGCATGAGAAGTGCCTTAGACGTGGCAACAGACCCATGGGGAATTAAGGTAAACCGTGTGGAGCTTAAGAATATCATTCCGCCTGATGCCATCCGTAATGCGATGGAGAAGCAGATGAAGGCTGAGCGTGAAAGACGTGAGGCTGTTACAATCGCAGAAGGTGAGAAGAAGTCAAGCATTCTTGTAGCAGAAGGTAAGAAAGCATCTGCTATTCTTGAGGCTGAGGCTGAGAAGCAGGCTGCTATCCTTAGAGCTGAAGCTGAGAAGGAGAAGCGTATCAAGGAAGCAGAAGGTCAGGCTGAGGCGATTCGTATCGTGCAGCAGGCGAATGCGGAAGGTATCCGTTGCCTTAAGGATGCAGGAGCAGACGAGGCAGTTCTTACAATCAAGAGCCTGGAGGCATTTGAGAAGGCTGCTAACGGTCAGGCAACTAAGATTATTATTCCTTCAGAGATTCAGGGCATTGCAGGTCTTGCCAAGTCAATGACAGAAGTGATAAAGTAAAGTAACAGTTCAGCCATGCATATGACAAGCGTGAAAAAGGTGCTTGCACATTTTTAAGCGAAGACATATGCATGAGATGAGCGCCGAAAATGAGCAAAAGAAGCTACGAAGTAGCGAGAAAGCATCGAAGATGCGACTTTTGCGAATAAAAGGCGCTGCTGAACGTGCAGGTGACGACGCGCGAGAAAGCATCGAAGATGCGGCTTTTGCGAATAAAAGGCGCTGCTGAACGTGCAGGTGACGACGCGCGAGAAAGCATCGAAGATGCGACTTTTGCGAATAAAAGGCGCTGCTGAACGATATTTTAATGACTACATTGGAGGGAATGACTGGAATGACTAAGATAATGATTTTGGAAGATGGCGAGGAGAATTTAGAGGTGCTTACAGCCATGGTAGAAAGCGTATCGAAGGAGATTGAGGTCGTTCCCGCAAGAAGTCTGGAAGGGGCTTTAGACGTGTTGCAGAATACGTCTGAGCCCTTCCGGGCTTTTTTATTGGATATTAATCTTGATGCTAATGACGAGAATGATATTTCAGGAATTGAGTTTGCAAGAAAGGTCCGTGCCATGCGTCAGTACGAGTTTACACCGATTGTTATGGTGACGTCTCTTGCACATTTGGAGTTGCAGGCTTACAGAGAGCTGCATTGTTATCAGTATATTGTGAAGCCCTTTGAGAAGGAAGCCGTGCAGGAGCTGATTCGTAAGGTGCTTTCACATACGAGAGTAGTGGAGGAGCCACATATTGTTGTGAAGAGTGAAGGGGTAAATTACAAGGTCTTTTGTAAAAATATAGAGTATATTAAGGCAATTCCAAGAGGGGTGAGCATCGTCATGAAAAAAGAGGAACTGACAGTGCTGTATACATCCATTAAGCAGCTTTTGGAGAAATTGCCCCATGATATGTTTCTGCAGTGCCATCGAATGTATGTGGTAAATATGCAGGAGATTGATTATGTAGATACGGTAAATGGCTTAATTCATATGAAGAACGGTCATACTGTTGAGGTTGGAGTTACTTATAAAAATGATGTGAGGAAGCGAATCAATGAGTGATTTGGGAAGAAAATTTTTATATCGAATATTTTGTGTAATGGCGCTGATTGTAGCCATTTATCTGATGATAGATTTTTATTTGAGCCGCACATTGGATGTTAAGGTGATAGTGATGTTTGGAATCCTAATTGCGGTTATCGTATTTGGATTGCTGGACTGGTCGCAGAATTATGCACTGATGCGTAAGCAGGAGCAGGAGCTTAAGATTTATCAGCATTACATCCAACCGTTGGAGGAGCTGACGAAGGATATCAGAGCCAAGCAACACGAGTTTGACAATCATATGAATGCGATATTAAATATGCATGTTCTGATAGATAATTATGATGAACTGGTGGCGGCACAGGCGAAGTATTGCAAGGAGCTGTATGATGGTAAGAATCGCAACCGTGCCAATACGATGCTTCTTAGAATCTCGGATAAGATACTGGCAGGTTTCCTGTACAGTAAGATACTGCGGGCACCGGAGTATTTGGAGATTGAGATACAGGTTATGAGCAGGCATATTATTACCTCGGTATCGGAGTATAGTTTGGTAGAAATCATCGGAACGCTGGTGGATAATGCCATCGAAGCCTGCAATGAGAAGCATAATAAAATCAGGATATATTTAGATTCCAAGGATGATAAATTATTATTTAGAATAACCAATGAGGTAGAAGGGCTGACCATGACTGAGGTGTCCAAGTTCTTCCAAAAGGGATATTCTACCAAGGAGAAGAAGGAAGGACATGGCTTGGGGCTATATCAGGCGAATATGCTGGCTAAGCGTCATGGAGGAGAGATTACAGTTGAATTATCAGATGAAGAGGGAATACAGGAGATAAGTTTCGAGGTGGAAATTTAGAAAATATTACCAAAAGTTACGAATTGAGTGACAATTTAACTTGCTTAACATAATATTTAATGCTACAATAGATTCAGCACATTGAAGAATCTGTGCTACAGATGTAACAAGTGAAAGCAATGATATATTTGCGTATGTGTGGGGATTTTGCAGTTATGAAGAAAAGAGTTTTATTAAGATGGTTGGCAGTTATAGGGATGGCGGTTCTTGTAGGGAACTCTCCTGCGGCAGCAGATGTTGTGTTGGCAGCAGAAGAGGCAGTTCCGACAGAGATATTCGGTAACCTTGAGGAGATAGAGATTTCCGAGGAAGAGATTGATGCGTATTATGCAGATTCTGTATTCTTGGGCGATTCTATTATGCTTGGTTTTCGTAATTATACGAGAAAGCAGCCGGAGGAGTCCTTCTTGAAGCGGATTCAATTTCTGGCGGCAGGCAGTTATTCGGCATCGAATTCGCTGTGGGACATCACTGCTGAGAGTGTGCATCCTTTGTATCAGGGAAAGAAGCTTCAGGCATGGGATTCTATTGAGAAGATTGCGCCGGATAAGGTGTTTATCTGTTTGGGGTTAAATGATTTGAATATTTCGGGATTGCAGGGGTCTCTTGATAATTATACAGAGCTTATTAGAAGGATTAAGGAGAAGAGTCCCGAGGTTGAGGTACATATCATTAGCATGACCTATACATTAGCAGGAGCAAGCAGCGGTAAGCTGAACAATGACACCATTAGAGAATATAATTTGATGCTCTTGGATGCGGCAATAAAAAATGGCTGGGGCTATATTGATGTTGCAAATGCGCTGGCAGATGATAATGGTGATTTGGCAGCGGAATATTGTAGCGATGGATTTGTACATCAGACGGCAGCAGCTTATGATGTGTGGACTGCAGTGCTGCGTGAGTACGCCAGAGCAGACTTGAGAGTAGAGACGGCATTTGATGAGGCATTGGCGAAGCTGGAAATTACAGAGGAACCAGTGGCAGCCTCAGGAAAGAAAGAAACGGAGAAGGCTACGGTTGTGAATCAGGATGTTCCGTTTCGGAGTACAGTGCGAGATATTATTTTAAATGGTTCTATTTAATATGTAATCATAATCGGATAAGGGGAGAAAGACATTGAAGAAAAGACAGATAAGACAACTAATGCTGGTTATGGCAGGGGTGATGCTGTTAGGAGGCTGTTCGAGTCAGGCAACAGCAGATTCGGATAAGACCGCAGACAGTGTAGTGGTTTTGGAAGAGGAGACTGGTCCTGCAAAGACAGATTCTGTAAAGGCGGAGCCTATTTATGAAGAAGTAACGTCTATTGCAGACATTTATGCAGAGATTCAGGGAAGCGTGGAATTATATTCACCGATGGAATTTGATGATGAATTTCTGATGAATTATTACGGCATAGATGCCGGACTTTTAGAGGAATATGTGTTTAGTATGTCGGAGGATGCAGCTTCGGCAGAAACAATAGTGGTAATGAAGGCAAAGTCAGTAGAGGATGTGGATAATTTAACCTCTCTCATGCAGGTAGTGGTGGATGAGAAGAGAAATGAGATGGAGAATTATCTTCCTGAACAGTTTGCCATCGTAGATAAGGCTGAGGTTGAGGTAAAGGGTAATTATATCTGGCTTGTTATCTCAGAGAATGAAGATACGATTAAGAAAATAATAGAAGACGGACTAAAGTAATTGGAGGAACATCATGGTATTTAGCAGCATCCCGTTTTTATTTTTCTTTTTACCATTATGTATGATATTGTATTATGCGGTCCCATTTTCATTGAAAAATGGGATTTTGCTTTTTTTTAGCCTGATTTTTTATGCGTGGGGCGAGCCGGTATATATTCTGCTGATGATATTTGCGACTCTGGTGGATTACGGAAATGGTTTACTGATGGAGCGGTTTGGGAATACGAAGGCAAAGAGAAGGATATTCCTGTGCTGTTCTATCGTAGTAAACCTGTCCGTGCTTGGCTTTTTTAAATATGCGGATTTTGCCATTCATACAATAAATGGGATATTTGGAACAGCGATAGAACCACTGAAACTTGGACTTCCTGTTGGAATCAGCTTTTTTACCTTCCAGACGATGAGTTATATTATTGACCTGTATCGTGGCGAAGTAAAGACAGAGCATAATTACTTTACGTATCTTACTTATGTGTCTATGTTTCCGCAGCTTGTGGCAGGACCGATTGTACGATTTGCAGATATTCAGGAGAGGCTTCATCAAAGAAGACATACTCTTGAGGCCTTTGAAACAGGTCTGCTTCGTTTTATGCAGGGATTGTTTAAGAAAGTATTGTTGGCAAATCAGTTGGGGGCACTTTGGAAGGATATCCAGGTTGTTGAGGTATCGCAGCTTTCGGTGGGGGCAGCGTGGATAGGCGCTGCGGCATATACCTTACAGCTGTATCTGGACTTTAGTGCTTACAGTGACATGGCGATTGGTATGGGGCAGATGCTGGGATTTCGGTTTAATGAGAACTTTCACTATCCGTTGTCTTCCGTGTCGGTTACAGACTTTTGGAGAAGATGGCATATATCCCTTTCGACGTGGTTTAGAGATTATATTTATATTCCGCTTGGCGGTAATCGGGTCAGTGTAGTAAAGCATTTAAGGAATATGTTCGTTGTCTGGTTCCTTACAGGACTATGGCATGGTGCTTCATGGAATTTTGTGTTGTGGGGCTTGTATTACGGAGTGCTTCTTGCATTGGAGAAATATGTTTGGGGCAAGGGTCTGGCAAAGATACCAAAGGTTTTTCAACATTTGTATGCGATTTTAATCGTGGTATTTGGGTTTGTGATTTTCTATTTTGATAATACGACGAACCTTTTTACTTATCTAAGTGCCATGTTTGGGGGCGCAGGGAATCCTTTGCTGGATGTTGACTGCTTGTGGTATCTTGGAAACTATGGTGTTATCTTGTTGATTGCATGTGTACTTTCATTTCCGGTGTATCCTTGGCTGGCAAAGAAGGTATCACAGGCAGGAGAAAGGGTGGCAAATGTCACATCGCTTGTTGGTATGCTTTGCTACGGTGTATTGTTTGTAATTGTGACAGCATGTCTTGTAAGCGATACCTATAATCCGTTTTTATATTTTAGATTCTAAGTAAGTGTTATGAACAACAGACAAGGGGATTTTGAATGATACAGAATAAAAAGCTAAGAAGCATCACGGCTTTCGGAATGTCGGGAGCAGTCGTTATACTTGCACTAATATTCTTAGTCCTGCCAAAGCAGGAATATTCAGAAAAGGAAAACCGTTATTTAGAAAAGTTTCCTGTGTGGAAATGGGAAACTGTCAAAGATGGCGAGTTTATGTCGGATATCAGTGATTATCTTTCTGACCATTTTCCTTTTCGTGATTTCTTTGTAGGGCTTAAGACTAACGTGGAAATGACACTGGGGAAGCAGGAACTAAACGATGTTTATATTGCTAAGGATGGATATCTGATAGAGGAATATCAAAAGCCTGCCAATACCAAACGTATTGCGGCGACTATGAAGAGCTTCTATGAGAAAATAAAAGAGAATGATGTGGAAACGCATCTGATGCTGGTGCCAACGGCAAGCTTCATACATGCAGATAAGCTCCCGGAGTATGCGCCTTTGACCAGTCAGATGGAGACTGCAAGCAGGATATATGAGGAAAGCGGGATTTCTGCCATTGATTGCAGCGAGAGACTTTTACAGCAGGCAGATACGGATAATCTGTATTACAAAACGGACCACCATTGGACAACCTATGGTGCGTACCAGGGATATTTGGAGTTTTGCAGAGTAAAGAATCTGACACCGGTTGCATTGGAGGACATGACAGCAAATCGGGTCACAGAGGAATTTTATGGCACGATTTATTCAAAGGTGAATGATTACAGCCGTGCAGGTGATGAGATTACCATTTATATCAATCCGGCAGATGCGTTGACGGTGCATTATATGGATACGGACGAAATTACAGATTCTCTTTATAATATGGAATATTTGGAGAAGAAGGATAAGTATTCCCTGTTTTTGAATAATCTTCATACCTTGATAGAGATTACGAATGAGAATGCAGAAAGCGAGGATGTGCTGGTGCTGATTAAGGACAGCTATGCCAATTCGATGGTGCCGTTTCTGACTACGCACTATCGTAAGATTTATGTGTTTGATACCAGATATTATAAGCAGAAACCGTCGGAGTTTATTGCAGAACACAAAGAGGTAACGGATGTACTGCTGCTTTATAATATGAATACGCTGGATACGGATACGGGTATTCGTGGAATTTATTAACAGAATGGTTTACAAATATTGTTTGAATTATGTATACTAATAGATAAGAAAATAAATTTGCAGGGGGAGAACAAAAGATGGAAGCATTAAAATGTATTGAAACAAGAAGAAGTATCAGAAAGTTTAAGGATACAAAGATTTCTCATGAGACAATGGAAGAAATCGTGAAGGCGGCTTCCTATGCGCCATCATGGAAGAATACGCAGATTACCCGCTATGTGGTAGTAGAGAGTGATGAATTAAAGTCTAAGATTGCTAATGAAGGCGTACTTGGCTTTACCTATAATACAGGTACTATCGAGAGAGCAGCGGCTCTTGTTGTGGTAACTATGATTGGCGGCAGATGCGGCTATGAAAGAGATGGTTCATATACCACAAGCAAAGAAGACCGTTGGGAAATGTACGATGCAGGAGTGGCATCTCAGACCTTCTGTCTTGCAGCGCATGATAAGGGAGTAGGCTCTGTTATTATGGGAATCTTTGATGAGGAAAAGATTGCTGAGCTTATCGGACTTGAAGAGGGACGTAAGGTTGCAGCATTGATTGCGGTTGGATATCCTGACGAGGCACCGGCGCTTCCTAAGAGAAAGGAAGTAGGGGAACTGGTTCGCTTCCTGTAGATTGACTTATGAAGGAAATGAGAATATAATTTTAACTATTCAGAGAAAAGCATCGAAGATGCTTTTCTCTGAATATGGAGATATTTTTCTCCAAATAGTTTAATTGTGAATAATATGCGAGTGTGCATAAGTGATATATAGTAAGAAAGGCAAGTAGGTATAAAGAAATGAAGAGACTTGAAGATTATGTAAGAACAATTCCAAATTTTCCTGAGGAGGGCATCATGTTTCGCGATGTAACTAGTGTGTTACAGGATGCGGATGGTTTACAGCTTGCAGTAGATACCATGCAGGATATGGTAAAGGATTTGGAGTATGATGTGGTAGTTGGAGCAGAATCAAGAGGCTTTATTTTTGGAACACCGATTGCTTACAATAATCATAAGCCATTTGTACTTATTCGTAAGAAAGGTAAGCTTCCTTGTGAGACAGTAGAGAGGGAATATGACTTAGAATACGGTACAGCTACAATTGAGATGCATAAGGATTCTATTAAGCCAGGTCAGAAGGTCTTGGTAGTAGATGATTTGATTGCAACTGGTGGAACAACAGAGGCTATGATTAAGTTGATTGAGTCCCTTGGAGGAGAGGTTGTAGGCGTAGTAGTACTTATGGAGCTTGCAGGCTTGAAGGGAAGAGAGAAGATTAATGGTTACCGTTTAGATGCGGCAATCGTATATGAAGGTAAGTAAATAATCAATTCCAATGGTTGGTGATACAAAGTGGCAGATGCGAAGAATAAGAAAATGGATGTCAGTGCATATGAGGCATCTTTGATAATCAAAGGAAGCAAGGATGCTTCAGCTAAAAAGGATGACAGAAAGATTGAATATGTCAAAGAGTTTCAAAGTCCTGAAGATTTATATCAGGACTTGATTCGTCGTGTACAAAAATACCATCCATCGGATGATATTACGATGATTCAGAAAGCATATGAGATTGCAAGAGAGGCTCACGAAGGACAGGTTAGAAAGTCGGGAGAGCCATATATTATTCATCCACTTTGCGTGGCGATTATTCTTGCCGATTTAGAGCTTGATAAGGAAACAATCGTAGCGGGACTTTTGCATGATGTTGTGGAAGATACTGTTATGACTGAGGCAGAGATTACAGAGCAGTTCGGTGCGGATGTTGCTCTTTTGGTAGATGGTGTAACAAAGCTCGAACAGCTCAAATATACAGGTGATGCTACACCTGATAGAATAGCAAGCAGAGAGGATATGCAGGCGGAGAACCTGCGTAAGATGTTCCTTGCCATGGCAAAGGATATTCGAGTTATTATCATTAAGCTTGCGGATAGATTGCACAATATGCGTACCTTGAAACATATGCCGCCTGAGAAGCAGCAGCGTATCGCAAGGGAAACCTTGGACATTTATTCGCCATTGGCTGAGAGGCTTGGTATTTCTAAGCTTAAGATTGAGCTAGATGACTTGTCTTTAAAGTATTTGGAGCATGATGCGTACTATGATTTGGTAGAGAAGATTTCTTTACGTAAGAGTGCCAGAGAGAAGTTTGTGCAGGATATTGTGGATGAGGTAAGTGAACATATTTCTAATGCTGGCATCGAAGCACAGATAGACGGACGAGTAAAGCATTTCTTTAGTATTTATAAGAAGATGAAGAATCAGAACAAGACCATAGACCAGATTTATGACTTGTTTGCGGTTCGTATTATTGTTGATTCCGTGAAGGACTGTTATGCGGCACTTGGTGTGATTCATGAGATGTATAAGCCGATGCCGGGACGTTTTAAGGATTATATTGCGATGCCAAAGACGAATATGTATCAGTCCCTTCATACAACACTGATTGGTTCATCGGGTACACCTTTTGAGATTCAGATTAGAACCTTTGAGATGCATAAGGTAGCAGAGTATGGTATTGCTGCCCATTGGAAATATAAGGAGAATAGTGATGGTAAGGTATCTGCCGGAGGAGAAGAAGAGAAGCTTGCGTGGCTGAGTCAAATCTTAGAGTGGCAGAAGGATATGGACAACAGAGAGTTCCTTAAGCTTTTGAAGAGTGATTTGGACTTGTTTTCTGACCATGTATATTGCTTTACGCCGTCGGGAGATGTTAAGAATCTGCCGGCAGGCTCTACACCGATTGATTTTGCATACAGCATTCATAGTGCGGTAGGTAATAAGATGATTGGTGCCAGAGTGAATGGCAAGCTGGTTACGATTGATTATCAGATTAATAACGGCGACTGTATTGAGATTCTGACTTCGCAGAACTCCAAAGGACCAAGCCGTGACTGGTTAAATATTGTAAAGTCTTCACAGGCAAAGAACAAGATTAATCAGTGGTTTAAGAGTGAATATAAGGAAGATAATGTAGTAAAGGGTAGAGAATTACTACATGCATATTGTAAGACAAAGAGTATTAATACAACTGATATTTTTAGGCCGGAGTATGAGAGCGCGATTCAGCGTAAGTATGGCTTTAGAGATTGGGATGCGGTATTGGCAGCAATCGGTCACGGCGCATTAAAGGAAGGTGCGGTGATTAACCGTATGCTTGAACTTTATGCGAGAGACCATAAGAAGCCTGTATCGGATGAGGAGCTTTTGGCATCTATTCAGGAGAATTCCTTGAATAAGCCTGTCAAGGCAAAGGCTAAGACAGGTATCACTGTTAAGGGTATTCATGATGTGGCAGTGAGATTTTCAAGATGCTGTGCACCAGTACCGGGGGATGAGATTGTAGGTTTTGTAACCCGTGGACGTGGTGTGTCGATTCATAGAACTGACTGCATCAATATCCTTAATCTTTCGGATATTGAAAGGGATAGATTGATTGATGCAGAGTGGCAGCATGAAGCATTGGAGGCTACTTCTGAGAAGTTCCTTGCGGAAATCGTTATTTATGCGACGAACAGAAGTGGTTTGCTTGCAGATGTGTCGAAGGCATTGACGGAGAAGAATGTGGATATTCAGTCCGTGCATACCCGTACCAGTAAGCAGGGAATGGCAACGATGGTTATGACCTTTGAAATCAGAGGCCGTGAGGAGTTGAATTCTATTATTGCCAAGATTAGAGGAATAGATAGTGTAGTCGATATTGAAAGGACAACAGGTTAATGGGTGATATTAAGATAAAGATACGTCGTATGACAATCTGTGTAACGAATTGTTATTATGTGTTTCGTGAAGGTTCTGACGAGATAGTCATAGTAGACCCGGGCGAGAAGGGCGAAGTGATTTATGAGGATGTAAAGAGTCTGGGGATTTCCAAAGTAGCCGGCATTCTTTTGACACATGGTCACGGAGACCATATAGGTGGTGCAAAGAAGCTTCAGGAGCTGACAGGTGCTAAGATTTATGCATTTGAAGATGAGGCGGAGATATTGCGTGATGGTGTTAAGAATCTTTCTGGTTGGTTTGGTGAGCCGTACGGCATGGATGCAGATGTTTATTTGCGTGATAATGAAGAGTTCGATATGGCAGGCTTTCATTTTAAGGTGATTCATACTCCGGGACATACGCAGGGAAGCTGCTGCTATTATGCAGAGGAAGATGGTTACTTATTCTGTGGTGATACTATTATGAATCTTTCTGTGGGAAGAACTGACTTTTATTCCGGTTCGGAGGCAACACTTATGAGGTCAATTCATGAGAGAATTTTTACATTACCTGATGAGACAAAGATATGTTCAGGTCATGGTGATAAAACAACAGTAGCATTTGAAAGAGAAAACAATCCGTGTGTATAGCACGGATTGTTGTGTATTTAGCGTGTGTGAGGGAATTGGAAGCGAATATTTGTTTTTCTTGGCGCGATACCGACAAAATCAGTAGTGAAAAGCACGACAGATAAGAAGTGGCTGTTTTTTGGAAGATGTTGTAAAACGGAAAAAGCAGAGGTTAGCTTGGAATTTTCCGTTTTCATGATAGATTGAAGAGGTGAAGGACGGAAAAAGCAGAGGGTGAGCCGGGAATTTTCCGTTTTCGTGAAAGATTGAAGAGGTGAAGGACGGAAAAAACAGAAGGTAAGCCGGAAATTTTCCGTTTTCATGAAAGAATGAAGAGGTGAAGGACGGAAAAAGTAGAGGGTGAGCCGGAAATTTTCCGTTTTCGTGAGAGATTGAAGAGGTGAAGGACGGAAAAAGCAGAGGGTGAGCCGGAAATTTTCCGTTTTCGTGAGAGATTGAAGAGTTGAAGGACGGAAAAAATGAGGCATATGCTCGACAATATCCGTATTTTAGAATTGAATAAGTAGGAAAGCGAGATGCGTCTTGAACAATGGTTCAAGAAGAGGATAATACTATAATAAATTGAATTGTGTGGGAGGTAGTAAAAATGGAAAAGTGGAGATTGGTACTTGGGGGAGGAATTATTTTAGGAGTTGTCTTGAATGTGATGGATTATTTTATAACCGAGATTCCTTATGTGATATTTATACCGCTTCAAATAGTAGCGATTGTACTGCTATTCGGTGGGTTCATATGGAGAAAACGTGAGATGGCGCAAAAGAAAGGGTAGTACAAGTGGCAACGGGAATTATGATTATGGGCTCGTCTGGAGCAGGAAAAACAACGCTTGGCAAATTGGTGGCTAAGGAATTGGGCTATACCTTTGTGGATATTGATGAGTATATATGGAGGAAAGATACAGAACTTCCTTTTTCTGTAATGTATTCTAAAGCGGAAAAGATTAGTCGTCTGATGGAGGCAATATCGAATTGTGAACATTTTGTAATGGCTGGTTCTATGGATTCATTTCATGAACACTTTGACCAATTCTTTGAGCTAGTCGTGCACCTTCATGCAGATGCACAGATTCGTGTGAAGCGTGTGCATGAACGAGAGTTGAATTGGTTTGGTGAGCGCATCTTAGAAGGTGGCGATATGTATGAGGAGCATCAGAAATTTTTAAATGGTATTGCCGGATATGATTTTGGATTTGGAGGATGTACGTTACAACAACATGAAATGTGGATGAAATCTCTTAAATGCAGAGTGATACAATTGGATGGTGCAGATATATTGGAAAAGAATTTAAAGAATATTATTGAAAACTATAAAGGTCGATAAATTCGGGTTTGTCGAGCTGATGGACGGCACTCTGCCCTTCTCCACGAAACGGTCTATGGTTTAACGCAAAAGTAGACGCTACGAGTAAAGTTTTTCTAAGCGTTTTTATTTAGGGAGTCTAAGACATACGCAACCGACACATATTCGGCGTCCATGCCTCACTATGTGTCTGCCGCCTTCATCCAAGCGGCGGCTTGCTATATACTT
>SVFJ01000063.1 GCA_015056925.1 Lachnospiraceae bacterium
GGGATGGATAAGAGATGTTGAGTTCCGACTGGAAGAGAGAGGAGTGCTTAGCAGTCGGTGGAATTGCGAGGGGAGTTCCGACTGGAAGAGAGAGGAGTGCTTAGCAGTCGGTGGAATTGCGAGGGGAGTTCCGACTGGAAGAGAGAGGAGTGCTCAGCAGTCGGTGGAATTGCGAGGGGAGTTCCGACTGGAAGAGAGAGAAGTGCTTGGCAGTCGGTGGAATTGCGAGGGGAGTTCCGACTGGAAGAGAGAGGAGTGCTTGGCAGTCGGGGGAATTATGAGAAGACATCCGACTGGGAAGAGGAGAGAGGCTGAGCGGTCGGTAAGTGTAGAGGAGAATAAAAGTAAGAAAACATAAATCAGGAGGAAAGCATAATGAGATTAAATATAAATGCATTTAAGAGGGAAGAAATAGTATTGAGTAAAATATTAAAACCAATAAGAGAAAGAATAGCGAAGGCTCCTAAGGGGTTCTTGAGAATATCTAAAAGAAATAATAGAATTGAATATTATTGTAAAGAAGAGGGGAGACCGGGGCAGAATGGCAGATATCTGCGAAAGAACGAAATCGAGCTTGCAAAACAACTAGCGCAGCGTGATTACGATATACAAATTTTAAAAGCGGCTGAGACTAGGAAAAAGGCGATAGAGCACTTGGTAAAGGTATATGAGCAAACAGATTTGGGAGAAATCTATCGGAAAACAAACCAATATAGAAAAGCATTAATTACTCCGGTCGAAATCTCAGATGAAGAGTATATAAGACGCTGGCAGGAGGTGGATTATCCAAGAATGGGATTCGATGAAAATGCACCGGAATATATAACTGAGAGAGGGGAAAGGGTTAGGTCTAAGTCGGAGAAAATAATCGCAGATAAGTTAAATTCATTAGGAATCCCTTATCGTTACGAATATCCGCTAGTCTTAAATGGGAATATCACAAGACGCCCGGACTTTATGATTCTTAAAATGCCGGAAAGAAAAGAAGTTTATCTTGAGCATCTGGGGATGCTGGATAAGCCGGATTATTTAGAAGATGCAGTATATAAATGGAATCTTTATGAGAAGAATGGGCTTTACTTAGGGGAGACTTTCTTTTTTACACATGAGACAAGTAAGTATCCGTTGAATACAAGAGCGTTGGACGAGATGTTAAGGAAGTTGTTTGGATAGAAATGACATGAAAATTCGTTTGAGGTAGATATGGACAAGCGAGGAATCAATGAGTTCTTGAGTGGTCTGATAGAAGCGGTGATGTATCAATTAAGGAGCTTCCGATGGATATGATTATTAAAAGAATATATAGCGAGTAGGAAAATAGATAGCATTTGATTCTATAAAATATTTTAGAATCAGATGCTATTTGTCATTGCGCCAAGTATCAGTTTGAAGTTATAATGCCAGTAGGGAAAGGACGTTAGTAAGGCATGAAGAGAATAGCGCAGGATATTAAGGATAGACGTTTTTCTAAGCTGTATTTGTTGTATGGTGAGGAAGCATATTTAAGAAAGCAATATAGAGATAATTTGAAGAATGCACTGGTACCGGCAGAGGATACGATGAATTGTACGGTATTTTCAGGGAAGGATATCAATGTGAATGAGGTTATTGATTTGGCAGGAACCATGCCCTTCTTTGCTGAGCGGAGAGTGATTCTGATAGAGAATAGCGGATGGCTTGACTCAGGGAATGAGAGGATGGCAGAGTTTTTAAAGAACCAGCCTGATACGACTTGCATCATCTTTGTGGAAGAGAAGGTGGACAAGCGTAGTAAGATGTATAAGGCTATAACTGCAAACGGTTATGCGGCACAGTGCGATATGCAGGATGAAGAGACTCTGAAGCGTTGGATTATGGGACTTCTTAAGAAGGAGAATAAACAGATTACCCGTGATGCGTTGGAGCTTCTTCTGGATAAGACAGGCACGGATATGGAGAATATTAAGCGAGAGCTTGAGAAGTTAATTTGCTATAAGCTCTTTGATGAAGGGATTACAGCGCAGGATGTAGAGGAAATCTGCACCACACGTATTCAGAATAAGATATTTGATATGGTGGAGGCAGTTGCAGATAAGAAGCAGAAGCAGGCGTTGGATTTGTACTATGATTTGCTGACTTTGAAGGAAGCACCGATGAAGATACTGGCACTGATTGCAAGACAGTTTAATCTGCTTTTACAAGTGAAGGAAATGAAGCAAAAGGGTTACGATGCAGCAACGATTGCACAGAAAACAGGGCTTAGAGCCGGTTTTATTGTGAACAAGTACATTTCACAGGCAGGACGCTTTAAGATGGAGCAGTTAAGAGAAACACTGCAGGCATGCGTGGAGGCGGATGAAGCGGTGAAAACAGGTAAGATGTCGGATTTGATGAGTGTGGAGCTTATCATTGTACGCTATAGTATGCCGGCAAAGTAAGATGTTAGTAAGATGAATGGACTAGGTGTGTTTGTGATTATATAGGAGGTAATACTTATGATACCAAAGGACCCTGTAATGTTATTGAGTTTTATGAATTTGAAACTGAGGGATTTTTATTCGAGTCTGGATGCATTTTGTGAAGATATGGATGTGGATAAGCAGGAGATTGTAGATAAGCTGGCTGCTATAGATTATCATTATGATAGTGAAAAAAATCAGTTTGTGTAGAGAATAAAAGCATATAACCAAGGTTTAGGTTAAGCTGGTATGAGAGATAGATATTTTAGGATTTAAGATATCTGTCTCTTTTTTGTTTTGAATGATATTAACCGTAAACGGATAATTTGAACAGGTATTAACCTTATAAGGCAAAATAACAATTGACAATAACCGATTACGGGTGTATGATAAGGTAAAGAAACGGGAAGAGGAGGCTGTTATATGTATCGAGATATTTTGCGTGAGAAGAAGGAAAAGGCGAATTGGACAACGGAAGAGTTATCTAAGCGTTCCGGTGTACCTGTAGGGACGATTAACAAGATATTAAACGGAGAGACTGCATCGCCAAGATATGACACTATGAAAGCGTTGGATGAAGCGTTTATAGAGAGTGGTGTAGATATAGTTTGTGAAGCGGCACCTTATAATATAGGTAAGGCAGATGGGGAATATACATTAGAAGACTATTATCAGTTACCTGATGATGTGCGTGCAGAGTTGATAGATGGAAGGTTCTTTTATTTGCAGAGTCCGACTTCGAATCATCAGAAGTCACTTATAGATATGCTTTACGCAGTAATGTCTTATATTAAGCAGAATAACGGTGATTGCCAGCCGTTTGTTGCACCGCTTGATGTGCAGCTGGACTGTGATAATAAGACCATGGTGCAGCCTGACCTTATGATTATCTGTGATAAGGATAAGGTGCGTAAGGATAGGGTGTATGGTGCACCTGATTTTATCGCAGAGGTTCTTTCTCCATCTACAAAGAAGAACGATACTGACCTTAAGCTGTTGAAATATAAGAACGCAGGTGTGCGAGAGTACTGGATTGTAGACACGGATAAGGAGAGAGTAATTTGTTACTTCTTTGAGGAGGATGGTTTGATGCCGAATGTTTACACATTTGATAATGAGGTGCCTGTAAGAATATATGATGGAGCATTGAAGATAAAGCTTGCTTGAGGTTGATTAGGGAGAATGCTTGTTCACTTTCAAAAGTCTTTGTGTTATACTTTAGAAGTATTGTTTACATAGAACAGATTACAAGAAGAAGGTGACACAATGAATCTTTTTGATTATATACAGGAGACCAATAAGGAGAAGGAGTCTCCGCTTGCGGCAAGACTGCGTCCGACTACGCTGGAGGAGGTTGTAGGGCAGGAGCATATTATTGGTAAGGATAAGCTCTTGTATCGTGCTATCAAGGCGGATAAGATAAGCTCTATTATCTTCTATGGTCCACCCGGGACAGGTAAGACTACACTGGCGAAGGTGATTGCGAATACTACCAGTGCAGAGTTTACGCAGATTAATGCAACAGTAGCTGGTAAGAAGGATATGGAAGAGGTCATTTCTAAGGCTAAAGATACCATGGGGATGTATGGTAAGCGCACGATTCTTTTTATAGATGAGATACACAGATTCAACAAGGGGCAGCAGGATTATCTGCTTCCGTTTGTAGAGGATGGAACGATTATTCTAATTGGAGCAACGACAGAGAACCCGTACTTTGAGGTGAACGGCGCTTTGATTTCCCGTTCTATTATCTTTGAGTTGAAGCCTTTGGATAAGGATGCGATTAAGAAGCTTTTGCACAGAGCAGTATATGATAAGGAAAAGGGTATGGGTGCCTATGATGCAGAGATTGATGAAGAGGCACTAGAGTTCCTGGCAGATTTGTCAGGTGGTGATGCCAGACATGCGCTTAACGCCATAGAGCTTGGTGTGATGACCACAGATAGGGCAGAGGATGGTAAGATACATATCACTGTGGAGGTCGCACAGGAGTGTATTCAGAAGAGAAGAGTGCTCTATGATAAGAATGGGGATAATCACTATGATACGATATCTGCATTTATTAAGAGTATGAGAGGTTCTGACCCTGATGCGGCAGTATATTATTTGGCAAAGATGTTGTATGCGGGTGAGCAGGTAACTTTTATTGCAAGACGTATTATGATATGTGCTGCTGAGGATGTGGGTAATGCCGACCCGATGGCACTGACTGTTGCGGTAAGTGCTTCACAGGCAGTAGAGCGGGTTGGTATGCCGGAGGCACAGATTATTCTTTCGCAGGCAGCTATCTATGTAGCCTGTGCGCCTAAGAGTAATGCCGCATGTAATGCAATATTTTCAGCGACTGCAGAGGTACAGCATTCCGGTAATCTGCCGGTACCGACACATTTGCAGGATGCACATTATAAAGGAGCAGCGAAATTGGGACACGGAACAGGATATAAGTATGCACATGATTATCCGAATCACTATGTAGAGCAGCAGTATCTTCCTTACGAGCTAAAGGGTAAGACTTTCTATGAGCCGTCATGGAATGGATACGAAGCAAAGATTCGTGAGCATATGAAACGTATAAAGGATGAAGCAAAAAACACGCAGTCGTAATGCACTGCGTGTTTTCGTTACTAAAATAATTCTTTCATCAGATATTGATAAATTGCCTGATTTTTCTTTTGCCAGCTGTCACAGATGGACATAGCCATTTCTTCTGTCGGAACGGACAGCTTAATATTAACAAGTTCAATATCACGCTCCTTGGCAACCAGGGCAGCTTCAAATTCACCGGAGGTTGACTTATAATAAGTGGCAGTAATAGATGCTTCGTTCTTAAGTTCAAGATGCTTCTCGTCTAAGAAAGCATCAATATCCTGAATAATAGCATCTCCAATTCTGTTGCCAAAGTAGGATAAGGTGTTCCTGCCTTCATCAGTGATAGAGAAGTAAGTGCGGTTCATCAATGTATCGGTCTTAATGAGTTCGGTATCCTGCAAATCAGAAATGACCTGCTGAAGTGTAAGGAAATTGGTATATTCCTTCTCAAGGATAAACTCACTAATCTGCGAATAGGTAATTTTGAACTTTACTTTGTTCAACAAATAGAGAACGATTAATTTATATAAAGTTAATGGGTCCTGTGTCATATATTCTGCCGCCTTTCTAATCTGCCTTGCCATGTGTTACGTTCCTTCAATTCCTTATGAAGTGTATTCAGAACATTACGTTTGTTCAGACTCCATAGGGGAGCAATCAGCAATTCCTTAGGACCGTCGCCGGTTACTCTGTGAATCACGATGTCAGGAGATAGCACCTCCAAACAAGAGATTACAATATCAATATACTCCTCAAAGGACAAAATTTCAAAGGCTTTCTTCTCATAATGCAGAGCAAGGTCTGTATTTTTGAGAACGTGTAAAAGCTGAAGCTTGATACCGTCAATGCCAAGAGAACTTAGATATTCGCAGGATTCCAGCATCATTGGCTTATCTTCTCCTGGTAATCCCAGAATGACATGAACAATGACTGGGATTCCGATTGCATGCAGCTTATGAAATGCTTCAGCGAAAGTGCTAAGAGGATAGCCGCGACGGATAAAGTCAGCAGTCTTTTCATGGATGGTCTGTAAACCCAGCTCTACCCAGATAAATTTGTGTGGGTATTGGTGCTTTAGCTCCTCCAATAAGGCGATAACCTCATGGGGGAGACAGTCCGGTCTGGTGGCAATGGAAATACCTGCCACAGTACGTTCTTCCAGTGCCTGTGTGTATAACTGCCTTAAACGCTCAGCAGGAGCGTAGGTATTGGTATAAGCCTGAAAGTAGGCAATGAATCGGGAACCTATTTGTTTATCACGAAAATAGGTTTTCCCTTCCTCTAACTGCTGCGCGACAGATGGATGCTTACACAGTGAAGTGCCGTCACTGGCAAAGTCACCGCTTCCGCCTTCGCTGCAGAAGATACAGCCACCCTTGCCGATGGTACCATCTCTGTTGGGGCAGGTCATACCTGCGTCAATTGCAATTTTATATATTTTCTCACCATATCTTGACTTTAATTCATAGTCTAAGGTGTGATATGGTTTGTCATTCCATAAAAATTTTTTCATAGATTTAAATTAGTGTTAATCTTTCTTAAATTACATCTGCTTGAATGAATGTTCATGAAGCGTCTAAGATTTTGACTTTTACTTATCGTACAATGTGTGATTTAACAGCCTCTGCAACAAGCTCAGCTACCTTTGGATTAAATGCTTCCGGCATAATATTGTCTTCATTTAATTCATCCTCAGGAACAAGACCTGCGATAGCATTGGCAGCAGCCAGCTTCATTTCTTCAGTAATCTGAGTGGCGCGTCCCTCCAAAGCACCCTTAAAGATACCAGGGAATGCTACGACATTGTTCACCTGATTTGGGAAGTCACTACGACCTGTTCCGACAACTCTTGCGCCTGCAGCCTTTGCAACATCAGGCATAATCTCAGGAGTAGGGTTTGCCATAGCAAAGAGGATAGAATCCTTAGACATAGAAGAAACCATCTCAGGAGTGACGATATTTGGTGCGGATACACCTACAAAGATGTCAGCACACTTTAATGCATCGGCAAGGGTACCTGTCTCCTGATTTGGATTGGTAATCTGAGCCATCTTTTCCTGCATCCAGTTTAATCCCTCTGTTGTTTTGGAAATAATACCTACCTTGTCACACATAATAATGTTCGTAAATCCATATGTAAGGAGAAGCTTTGTGATGGCAACACCGGCACTTCCGGCGCCATTGACAACTACCTTACAGTTTTCCTTCTGTTTGCCAACAACCTTAAGGGCATTGATAATACCTGCTAAAACCACGATGGCAGTTCCGTGCTGGTCATCGTGAAATACGGGGATATCTAAAGTAGCCTTAAGGCGTTCCTCGATTTCAAAGCAGCGAGGTGCGCTGATATCCTCTAAGTTAATTCCGCCATAAGCAGGTGCAAGCCATGTAACTGCCTTAATAATCTCTTCAGTATCCTGTGTATCAAGACAAATCGGTACGGCATTCACACCGCCAAATTCCTTGAATAATACAGCCTTACCCTCCATAACAGGCATAGCAGCGTGCGGACCGATATTACCAAGACCGAGAACTGCACTACCGTCAGAAATGACTGCTACAGTATTGGATTTCATTGTATATTTATAAGCAGCTTCCTTATCAGCAGCAATTACCTTACAAGGCTCTGCTACCCCCGGAGTGTAAGCAAGAGAAAGCGCTTCTCTTGACTTTACAGGTGTTTTGGAAACTGTTTCAAGTTTTCCGTTCCATGTTTCATGAAGTTCTAATGCTTTTTCCTGAAGTGTCATAATTATTCATCATCCTTTCTGAATCTAACCATAACAATCATATATTAAATTACCTTACTTCGCAATAAATTCTTCTTCCTATTTACAGAAAAATGGTGTATACTGTATGCGAATGAAAACGTTCATATAAATTCAATTTAGTCGAATATACATTTCGTATTTAGATACCCCGAATTTTAATGTTAATTTCATATTTTATAGATGGAGGAACAGTATGAGAGAAAAGTATGAATCTTTACCCCTTACTGATTTGCGTGCAATTGCAAAGTCAAGAGGCTTAAAAGGTACATCAACCATGAAAAAGTCAGAGCTTGTAGAAGCGATGCTTCAAGAGGACGAGAAGGATAAGGCAGTAGGTAAGGATGTAACACCAAGAGCCGTAATGAGAGCACCGGGCGAGCAGAAGGAAGAAAGACCGGAGGATAAGTTCCCGGCAGAGCTTGACAGCGGAATACTTGCCAATGGTATTCTGGAGGTTATGCCTGATGGATTTGGCTTTATTCGTTGCGAGAATTTTCTCCCGGGTGAGAATGATGTTTATGTTGCACCTAGCCAGATTCGCAGATTCAATATGAAGACCGGAGATATTGTCGAGGGTAATACAAGAGTTAAGACACAGAATGAGAAGTTTAGTGCTTTATTATATGTAAAGAGAATTAACGGATTGCCGCCTGAGCTTGCTTCAAAGCGATATAATTTCGAAGATATGACACCGATTTTCCCGAATCAGAGACTACGTCTTGAGACTGAGGGTGCAAGTGTTGCGATGCGTATTATGGATTTGATGAGCCCTGTAGGTAAGGGACAGAGAGGTATGATTGTTTCTCCTCCTAAGGCAGGTAAGACTACGCTTTTGAAGGAGGTTGCACAGTCTCTTAAGAAGAATTCACCGGATATGCATCTGATTATTCTTTTGATTGATGAGCGTCCTGAGGAAGTAACAGATATCAGAGAGGCAATTGAAGGACCAAATGTTGAGGTTATTTACTCTACCTTTGATGAGCTTCCGGAGCATCATAAGAGAGTATCAGAGATGGTTATCGAGCGTGCCAAGAGACTGGTAGAGCATAAGAAGGATGTATGTATTCTGTTAGACAGTATTACAAGATTAACAAGAGCGTATAACCTGACTGTTCCGCCAAGCGGAAGAACCTTGTCAGGCGGTCTTGACCCGGCAGCATTACATATGCCGAAGCGTTTCTTTGGTGCGGCAAGAAATATGCGTGAGGGAGGAAGCCTTACCATTCTTGCGACAGCTCTTGTAGACACAGGTTCCAAGATGGATGATGTGGTATACGAGGAGTTCAAGGGAACAGGTAATATGGAAATGGTACTTGACAGAAAGCTTTCAGAGCGCAGAGTATTCCCTGCTATTGATATTCCGAAGTCAGGCACCAGAAGAGAGGACTTACTGTTAAATGCAGACGAGCTTGAGGCAATCAACCAGATTAGAAGAGCGTTAAACGGCTTAAAGTCTGAGGAAGCTGTGGACCGTGTTCTTGATATCTTTGCAAAGACGAAGAATAATACTGAGTTTGTAAATACAGTGAAGAAGACCAAGCTTATATAAGATAGTAGTGTAAGAGTATTTTAGAAGTGACTTTGTGAATGCTGAGGCAGAATAAAATTCTATTTTGTTTTAATTAAGTCGAAAAAAGTACTTGCAAACACAAAAGTGCTATGTTATACTGAATAAGCTGTTTATGATTAAGTAAAAAATATGTGATTTATATAGAGAGGTGAAAATCATGAGAGAAGGAATCCATCCAAATTACAATCAGGTAACTGTAACATGTAACTGTGGTAACACATTTACAACTGGTTCTACAAAGGATAGTATCCACGTTGAAATTTGTTCAAAGTGCCATCCATTCTACACAGGTCAGCAGAAGGCTGCAGCAGCTCGTGGACGTATTGATAAGTTCAATAAGAAGTACGGCGTAGAAAGCAAATAAGAAACGTAAAAGGTTGAGGTAAGATTTTATCTCAACCTTATATTTTATCATTCAATAAGTGCGATTAAGTGGCTTATTGCAGCAAGAATTTGCTATGCAAATTCTTGAGAGTGATTGCCGCAGGGCAATCACTTTTTCTTTATGGTATAGGAAATTGCTCGGAAAGTAGTGGCGGTTAAACAAGAATCAGCTATGCTGATTCTTGCAGAGTGTTGCCGCTGGGCAACACTTTTTTAAAGCGGGAGGGGCTATATGGCAAAGAGAGATAAGAAGAACCGTTATTCCGGTATTGGCGGACAGGCTGTGCTGGAAGGCGTTATGATGAAGAATAAGGACAAATACGCAGTAGCGATTAGAAAGCCTAATGGCGAGATAGATGTTGATGTTGAGGAGTACAAGGGAGTATGTGGCGGCAGTAAGCTGACTAAGATTCCATTTGTCAGAGGTGTTTTTAATTTCGTAGATTCTTTGGTACTTGGTATGAAGATAACTATGTATTCAGCATCCTTTTTTGAAGAGGAAGAAGAGACTCCGAGTAAGACGGAACAGAAGCTGACAAAGCTTCTTGGTGACAAGGCAGATGATTTTATGATGGGAGCAACTGTTGCCTTTTCTGTTATATTGGCAGTTGCATTATTTATGCTGTTACCGTTCTTTGTATCGGATTTTGTGGGCAAGTATATCCATAATGCCAGTGTAATTGCTATTTTGGAGGGCGTTATCAGAATCGCAATTTTCCTGATTTATATGGTGGCAATTACCATGATGAAGGATATCAGACGTTTGTATATGTATCATGGTGCAGAGCATAAGTGTATTAATTGTATTGAGAAGGGCAGACCGCTTACGGTTGATGATGTTAGAAGAAGCTCAAGACTGCACAAGCGTTGCGGAACAAGCTTTATGCTGTTAGTTGTTATGATTAGTGTAATTTGCTTCTTCTTTATCAGAGTTGACCATATGCTGTTAAAGCTTGTCATCAGATTGGCTTTGATTCCTGTGATTGCGGGTATTTCTTATGAGATTATCCGTTTAGCAGGCAGAAGTGATAATATTTTTGTGAGAATTATTTCAGCACCTGGTATGTGGATGCAGAGACTGACGACCAAGGAGCCGGATGATGATATGATAGAGGTTGCGATTGCAGCGGTTGAGGCAATCTTTGACTGGAAGGCTTATATTAAAGATACATTTGGCTACGAGGTAGACGAGAGCTGGATGCAGAGCGGTAATACACAAGAGTAAATGTGTAGTGGAAAGGCAAGGTTAATGGCTTGACATATAGAGAGTTATATCAGTACGGAGTGGAGCAGCTTAGTGCGGTTGGTATCGAAGAGGCTGCACTGGATGCCAGATTGTTGTTGGAATATATTTGTCATACGGATAGAAATACACTTCTGGTTCATGGAGACAGCCAGCGCAATGCGATGGAGGAAGAGTTTTATAAGGCAGTCATAAATAAGCGTGCCCAGAGGATTCCACTGCAGCACATTACAGGTGAGCAGGAGTTTATGGGACTTTCATTTCGTGTGAATGAACATACATTGATTCCGCGACAGGATACAGAGATATTGGTAGAAGAAGCAATGCGTCATCTCCACGATGGGATGCGTATTCTGGATATGTGTACGGGTTCCGGCTGCATATTACTTAGTTTGTTGAAGTATAGTAATGAGTGTGAAGGAGTCGGAGTAGACATTTCCGAGGAGGCACTTGCTGTTGCAAGAGAGAATGCGACCAGACTTGGGCTTAAGGCAGACTTTATACAGAGTGATTTGTTTGAGCAGGTACATGGGAAGTTTGATATATTGATATCGAATCCTCCCTATATCGCAACGAAGGAAATCGAGACCTTGATGCCGGAGGTACGGGAGCATGAGCCGATGCAGGCATTGGACGGTATGGAGGACGGATTATATTTTTATCGAAAGATAGTGGAAAAATCCACAGATTATCTGTATAATGGTGCAAGGCTGTATTTTGAAATCGGTTATGACCAGGGTGAGGCTGTAAGTGAATTGATGCAGGCAAAAGGCTTCAAGGATGTGAAGGTCATGAAGGATTATGCAGGACTTGACAGAGTCGTATTAGGCAAATGGATGCCGACATAGGATTTGGTGAGATAGAACAGATTTTATAGAAAGGTAAGGAATTAAGATGTTTGATAAGTTAGAAGATTTATTGATTCGTTATGAAGAAATCATGGGTGAATTAAATGAACCGAATGTAACAGAAAATCAGACAAGATTTAGAGCATTGATGAAGGAGCAGAGCAATCTTACTCCATTGGTAGATGCTTATAAAGAGTACAAGAAGTGCAAGGAAACAGTAGAGGATTCACTTTCTTTATTAGAGTCAGAGAGTGATGATGATATGAGAGAGATGCTTAAGGAAGAGCTTAACGATGCAAAGAAGCGTATCGAAGAGCTTGAGCAGGAGTTAAAGATTCTTCTCTTACCTAAGGACCCTAACGATGATAAGAACGTTATCGTGGAGATTCGTGCAGGTGCCGGTGGAGATGAGGCAGCGCTTTTTGCAGCCGAGGTTTATCGTATGTATGTGCACTACGCAGAAGGCAGACGCTGGAAGGTAGAGACTATGGAGTGTGAAGAAATCGGTATCGGTGGTATGAAGAGTGTAACCTTTATGATTTCAGGTCAGGGCGCATACTCAGTTATGAAGTATGAGTCAGGCGTACATCGTGTACAGCGTGTACCGGAGACAGAGTCAGGCGGACGTATCCATACATCTACTATCAGTGTAGCTGTTATGCCTGAGGTTGATGAGGATATCGACATCGTAATCGAGGATAAGGATATCCGTATCGACGTAATGCGTGCGTCTGGTAACGGTGGACAGTGTGTCAATACAACGGACTCTGCGGTTCGTCTTACTCACTACCCAACAGGTATCGTAGTATACAGCCAGACAGAGAAGTCACAGTTACAGAATAAGGCGAAGGCTTTCGCATTGTTAAAGGCTAAGCTCTACGATATGGAGCAGCAGCAGAGACATGACGCTGAGGCAGAGCTTCGTCGTAGCCAGATTGGTACAGGTGACCGTTCTGAGAAGATTAGAACTTATAACTTCCCACAGGGACGTGTTACAGACCATCGTATCAACCTGACAATCTATAAGTTAGATAAGGTTATGAATGGAGATATTCAGGAGATTCTTGATGCTTGTATCGCAGCCGACCAGGCAGCGAAGCTGGCAAAGATGAATGATAATAATTAGAGATATAAAGACAGTCTGTCATAAGCTTGTGACAGACTGTCTTTTGTTTTTGGGGAAGAATCAAGGGAGGTATGTGAGTGATTCGAAGTGATAGAGAGAGCACTTGTATATATAGAGAAAAATATCTAAGAAATATACAAAATTTGACCTAATATAACCCATTTGGGGAAGAAAAAAGCTTATTTTGTATATATAGAAAATAAGTGGTAAGATATATACAAAAAATCGAGGAAATTTGTATATATGGAAACAAATTTTTCGTATATATACAAAATAGTACAGAAGGAGAACTACTCCTAAATATAAGTCAAGTTAGTGACAAAATAATAGGTATATTTTATAATGAGTCTTATCAAGTTATGTGATGGAGGGAAGAAGATGGTGGCATTTTTAAGATTAAGAAATATCTAAGTACATAGAACTGTGTTAAATAGTTTTATGTACAAACAAGACACTAAAAACTATTTAATAAAGGAGATTTGTAATGATATTTCAAGATAATGTAATCAAAGAATACTTAAAGAATGTTTATTTTTTTACGGGAACACCTTGTGGTGGAAAGACAACGATTTCTCGAGAACTGGCAAAAAGACACAATTTATTGGTTTATGATATAGATGAGCAGTTTGAAAATCATCAAAAAATTTCAAATGCTATGTATCAACCGGCAATGAATAAGGTCTTTAAAGATGCGGATGAGTTTTTTGGTCGTACTGTCGAAGAATATAAACAATGGCTGATTGATAATACAAGAGAGCAGTTGGATTTTGTGTTACTGGATTTGATTCGTCTTTCACAGAATCAAATTGTCTTGTGCGATTGTCATATGACAGTAGAACAGGCAGACATATTAACAGAACCATCAAGAGTAGTCTTTTTGATAAAGGAGCCTTCGAATCTTGTAGATGATTATTGTAATAGACCAGACCACCAGGGATTCCGAGATTTTATAAATAGTGCATCTGATGCGGAAAAAGCAAAAGCAGTGTGTAGCGCGACCTTAAAAAGTCTCAATGAAAAAAGCTATGAATTCATTAAGAATAGTGATTATTTTTGGCTTGAAAGGACTGAGAATAGTACAGTTGATGATACGGTACGGAAGGTGGAGCAGCATTTGGGCTTGACTAAGAAAGTGTTCAACATGGATTCATTGGAGATGAAGAAGGTTGACAGGAATTCAGAATTGGTAGATAAGCTGCTGGATTTCGTTGCGCATTTTTCTTGGGAAGATGTAAAAGAACATACATTGAGAATGATTCATAACTGGGAATTTACAGATTGGGAAACTATGTTTGTGGCAATGGTAGATGGACAAATTGTAGGGATGACTTCAATCATGAAGACAGACTATTATCCATTACCTGAGATTTATCCATGGATATCAAGTGTATTTGTATCGGAAGGCTATCGAGGACATCGGATTAGTGAAAAACTGATTGACTATGCGAATGAATATGCAAAGGCAAATGGATTTGACAGAACCTATATCCCGTCAGAGCATGTTGGTTTGTATGAAAAGTATGGATATCGTTATATTCAGGATATTGTGAACTATGGGAATGGAACAGATCGATTGTATGTGAAAGAATTGAAGTAATATGGAACCAAGCAAACCTGCTAATAGAAAGTATGTGCTTTTATTGGCGGGTTTTTGCACTATTACAAGGTGAGGTATATGGATATGATATTTTTTATGAAAAATAGAGCAATAAAGGAATCTGTATTTTATTGTAAAAGAGATACCTTGACGATTCGTGGTACGGAATATAGACCAGATGGTGAGAATTTACCCATTGCCATTGTAAGTCATGGCTTTATGGCATTTCAGGATACGGTGCGCCAGTATGCAAAAGCCTTGGCGGAAATCGGATATGCTGCTTATTGCTTTGATTTTTGTGGTGGTAGTGTTGTGAAAGGGAAAAGCGATGGAAAGACCACGGATATGTCTGTGTTAACGGAAGTAGAGGATTTGGAAGCAGTTATTGAATATGTAAAGCAACAGGCATATACGGATGAAACGAAAATCCTTCTGATGGGCTGTAGTCAGGGAGGATTTGTATCAGCACTGACAGCGGCGAAGCATAAGGAAGAGATTTCAAAGCTTGTTTTATTTTATCCGGCTTTCTGCATACCTGATGATGCAAGGGCAGGAAAAATGATGTTTGCCAAGTTTGATCCTGCTAATATCCCAGACCTTGTTTCGTGTGGTCCGATGAAGCTTGGCAGATGTTATGTGGAGGATGTAATCGGAATGAATCCTTACGAGGAAATTAGAGATTATCAAGGTGATGTACTCATCGTACATGGTACCAAGGATGATATTGTAAATATGACTTATATTGAACAGGCATATGATACATATATGGAAAATAAAACCAACAATAAAGTAAGCTTGAAAATAATAGAGGACGGTAAGCATGGATTTTCAAAGAAGCATGATGCCATGGCGATACAGTATGTAAAAGATTTTGCAATTACAATTATACCTTAGCACAAGCAGTCTTGAGGGTCGTCCGTTTGTACTATGGTTACAAGGGAGTGAAAAAGATGAAGAGAAGCAGATTATCCTATGATGAATGGAAATGTATAGTATCAAAGGACTTGCATGGGAAGAGAGTAGAATCAGAATGGCTGACAGGCTATGTTGGATTAATAGAGGTTCATGAGGTAAGTGTGCCACAGATTTGGAAGTTTAATGGCGAAGACATTGTGGTGTGTGATAATGGAGTGAAATGGTTATCCATTTTACCACAGAACGATTATTATTGTATTACGGCGATGATGAATGAACAGGAAGAGATTTTGTTGTGGTACATAGATATGATTGCGTCACAAGGAGTAGATATAGATGGAGTACCTTATTTTGACGACTTATACTTGGATTTGGTAGTATATCCAGACGGAACGATTGTTGTAGATGATATGGATGAGTTGGAGGAGGCACTTGCTAAGAAGGATATTACTCAGGAGCAATTTGAACTTGCGCTTGCAACAAGTAAAAGATTGCAGGAGGGATTGTTGAGTAATATTGATTTGTTTATAGAGTATACGAAGAAGTGCATTCGCATATTACGATAATCCATTCCCCATCCGTTCTAAAGACGAAGCATAGCTTGTCTTGATATGATAAGAAAAAAGAAAGGGGATCATGTAAATGATTAATTTTAAGTTAGCTGAGCTGCGAAAGAAGAGTAATCTGACACAGCAGGAGCTTGGTGACATTCTTTGTGTTTCTTATCAAACTATTAGTAAATGGGAAAATGGAGTAGTATATCCTGATATCTCCGTTTTACCTCAGATTAGTAATTATTTTGGAGTATCTGTAGATGCTCTATTGGGATTAGTTCCTTTAGAGCAAGAGTATTGTCCCTCTAATTCAGGTAGAGTTGAATATTGGGAAGAGAGACTCGAATATTTGCAGAGAACAAGAAAGACAATGTGGAATGAAGATTACATACGTTTTTTGATTTGCGATGTATGGAAAATTGATAAGCCGATATCGCTACTGGATTGTGGATGTGGATTTGGAGCTATGGGATTGATGATGATGCCATTATTACCAGAGGGAAGCACTTACACAGGAATTGATTTTTCAAAGACAATGCTAGATGCAGCGAAGGACATTTTTTCTCATTCTAATATAAATGCCAAGTTTGTTTTGTCAGATATTATGGAATATCAGGCAACTACTAAGTATGACATGGTAATCAGTCAGGCAGTTCTAAGGCATGTAGATCATGGAGAAGGATTTCTGCGTAAGATGGCAAGCTATGTCAAAGATGGAGGAATCCTTGTTAGCATGGAGTGTAATCGAGAATTTGAGGCAGATGGCTTATATGTGCAGGGCATGGATTACCTGAAACTATGTCAGCATGAAGGCTTAAAGAAGCTGTGGCAGACAGAATTGGAAATGCAGAATCGTGATTATTCAATTGCAATGAAAATCCCATATTACATGAAAAAGACAGGCTTGAAGAATGTATCCTGTCGAATGAATGACAGAGTAACATATCTAGAACCAGAGCAGTTGGATTATGAAGAGTTGCTGGAAAGCTGCATAAAAGCTGACCACTGGGATGATGAAAAAACAGATAAGGAAATAGAAGAGAATATTTCTTATTTTATGAATCATGGTATGAATCGAAAAGAGGCAGAGGATTATTGCAGACAGCAGAATGGTATTGTTAGATATTTGAAGAAACATAAAGGAGAGGTTTCTTTAACCAAGTTTGGTGGTATCATGATTTCCTATGGGTGGAAGTAGATAAGTCAATTCTTGATTAGAAAAGATGTCTATTAATTTAGACATCTTTTTTTTGAAAAAACTATTGAAATTCATTTTTAATCCACTTAGGCTTATGATAGGACGTCCAAATAATATGATTTTTGCTGCTTTACAGGAGGAAGTTGTGATGAAGAAAGTTTTAGATACTTATTCAAGTAAAAACGATATAAATATAAAACAGATTGTAGCCTATAAAGATAACATACTTGAAATTGAAGAGTATAAAGATGGTTTAAAAAAAGATGATACAATGAATGTAATGAGTGTAACAAAATCTGTAACATCATTGCTGATAGGTATTGCGATTGACCAAGGTTTGATAAAAAGTGTAGACGACTTTGTGATGGATTATTACAAGGAAACTTACACTCCTAAAAGAGGAGAGCAAACTATATATAAAGTAACAATTAAACATTTGCTTACAATGACAGCACCTTATAAGGGAAAGAGTGAACCGTGGACAAAGATTTGTACATCGGAAGATTGGACATTGACAACAATGGATATTTTGGGTGGTCGCAAAGGTATCACGAATGAATTCAGATATCACACTCTCGGTATTCAAATCCTTTTGGGAATTATCAGAATTACAAGTGGTATGAGTGTGCTTGATTTTGCTAACAAATATCTTTTTAAACCTTTAGGGATTGTACCAAGAATCAATGCAGGCTGTGAGAGCAAAGAAGACCAGTTTGAGTATTTAATGAACAAAAACGACCATGGAAAGGTTTGGTTTTTGGACCCGACAGGTATGCCAACTGCGGGATGGGGCTTATCTCTTTCTGCTTATGAAATGGCACAGATAGGTTTGATGGTGCTTAACAATGGAGTATATAACAATACTTGTATTGTAAGTGAGAATTGGATTGAAATGATGACAAAATCCTACATATCTACCGATGAGAAATTTGGAAATCAGGATTATGGTTTTTTGTGGTGGCTTCCTCATAGAACAAGAGAGGTAGTTGCAGCTATTGGTGATGGCGGTAATATTATATATATTGATAGAAAAAATCAAATAGTAGTAGCTATAACTGCACATTTTAAGCCTATGGTTTTTGACAGAGTAGAATTTATTGAAAAAAATATTGTTGAGGCATTAACAAAGAGATGACATTGTGGTTAATTAGTCTACTCGACTTCTGTTAAGTTTATTATGGCATATTTGGCTATTTTACAGAGATTCCACCTATATTCTACTTACAAGGGATGTTATTTTAATGATAAAAGAAGTACCTTTATATCATCAAATGAATGGAGGAATACAT
>SVFJ01000064.1 GCA_015056925.1 Lachnospiraceae bacterium
TAGAATGTAGAAAAATGCACTAGTCAACAAAAAGTAGACACCTTTTTCATTTAATATACACTCAAAACTGGGCATAATACTCCCTGTATTGTTTTGGCGTCAGATAATTCAATGAGTACGCAGGTCGCTCCTCATTGAAGAACACAATGTATTCTTTTATTTCATTCTCTATGTTCTCGTTACTTGTTAGATGAAGGTCTGTGAAGATTTCAGCCTTGAGCCATCCGTTAATTGACTCTATTGCAGCATTATCTGTTGGAGTGCCTGCACGAGACATTGAATGAACGATATTATATAAAGGTAAAAGTTCATTAAAACTTTTAGATGCGTATACAGAACCTTGATCTGTATGAAGAATCATTTCTAATTCTGGATACTTTTGTTTTATTGATAGCAAATCATTCAGACCACAAATGTAAGTCATACGATCGCCTCTTTTGGCAGAAAGCGAATATGACAAAATTTCATTATTCCAAAGGTCCATGTACAAGGTTAATTCGTAATAAATACCTTTGAGTCTAAATGCAGTCATATCACTTGTAACGCATTGTAATGGTCCTGTGATATTCAAACCTGTAGCCAGCAGATTAGGGTATACCTTAAAAGGATCACCTGGCTTTTTATAACGATAATGTTTTGATTTACTTACTATTCCTGCAGTCTTACAGCATTTATGGGCATACTGGTCCGATACTATCAATCCTGTATCCAAGCGTATTTTTGCATTGAGCCATCGATATCCATGGGAAGGATACTTTGCATGATATTCCCTGAATAAAGCCAAGTCATTTATAAATGATTGAAGCCGTTTTGATGGATGTTCCAATCGTTTTTTCCATTTATAAAAACCGCTCCGATTAACATTCATAAGACGACATAGTGCAGCAACAGGAAAGTCGCCGGATAATTCCATTACAATTTCGAATTCTTGTTGCTTAAAGAAATGAACTCCTTGTTTTGACCATCCCCTTTCACTTCGTACCCTTTTTTTGCTCGTGCTTCATTGATTTTGGCTTTAATAAGTTCTTCTATCAATTGTTCTTTTGACATAGATTGATAGTCTTCCAAGTCAAAAGAAGTGGCATTATTTTTTAGCTTAACTACTTGGGATTTGTTTTTTTCTGTTGCATGTGGGCGTATAGGCAATCCATTCGCACGACGATAGTCGGTGGCATATTTTTGTGCTGACGTTCTAGATATACCATACTTTTGGCTAGCTTCAATTGGTGTAATTAAACCGTCTACGATTTCTTTACCAATGGCTACACGTTGTTCTTTTGAAACCATAAATAGACCTCCTGAGTAACAAGAAATATAACTGTTTATTATATTATACCTCTTGTCTACATATTTTGGGGTAGTGTCTACTTTTAGCTTACCACTTCACTATAAAAACAGATTTGGGTCGCAAAGTATAATGTACAGTATTTTGACCTAATTAATTGGGTCTAATCTATATCATAAAATGGCCCAGGCATGGGTCATTTGCTTGTTCCATTCAAGAAAAGACCCAAAATGATATAAAAAAACATATACTTATCTGACCATTCTTAAACGCTACATTATCGGTTCAACCATTTAAACATTGTTTTAGATTTCAGATGTGATATACGACGAAAACATCAATTTTACGAATAGATTGATATCCAGAGACTAAATGTAAAAGACAGGATTCCTAAAATGAAATCCCGTCCCTTTATTTTTCCTACTGTTCTATAATCCTCTCATACAAATCCATACCAAAGCTGGTCAACTCCGGCTCATGCTGTATCATGTGATAGGTACGCTTACCATTCTCTGCACGTTCCGCACTAAAAAACTCAATATTAGTCTTTGGACTTTCCTGTGATTCCTGATAAATACGCTGTGCAAAAGACAGTAAATGCGTAACCGTCAGTACCTTCACCTCAGCCTCCACCAACGCTTTCACAATATCATAAGCAATCAGCGAGCCTTCCTTTTCTGTCGTGGTAGCAAAGGATTCATTTAGTAATACCATAGCATTCTCTTCCAAATTATCAATAATCTGACTCATGCGATTCAGCTCTTCATCCAAACGTCCACTATTCATGGCACTGTCCTCACGCCTTGTAAAATGCGTAAAAAAGGACGGGAAAATACCGCTTTCAAATCTTGACGCAATCACAGGAAGTCCACACTGCATCATAATCTGTGCAACGCCAATACTTCGCAAAAAAGTAGATTTGCCACCCTGATTGGCACCAGTAATCACCAATAGCATTCGCTCTTTCATGTCACAGGTATTCCCCACCGGTGTCACTCTCTGCTCAATTGCCATGATAAATTCCTTCAAATCTTCAAATCGCAAAGTATTCTGTTCAACCACTCTCGGATAACAATACGGAAGACAGAATCGTCTGATATGGTGCTTTAAATTAACTGCTGCCCTGTAAAATCCTAACTGAAAATGCAGTTGGTCAAAAAATTCATTTAAACTCAGCACAAACGGTGCACAAGCTGATACCACATATCTGACCACTGCATACTCCAAATCATTTGCCTGTTTCTGAATACTTTGGTCATTTTTTAGTAAAATAGCAGTTGGCTGCTGAGTAGAAATGTACTCCTTCATCTTTTCCTTCACATTGCCAAAGCCCATAAGTCTCACCTTAGTAGCTACCTCTTCTATCACAAAGTCATTGCACTTTAGGCCCTGCATCAGATTACACCCAAGCACTATTCTTGGCTTTGTATCCATACGCACGCTCTCACTATCCCTTGTATAAAAGGCAATATCCTCTAATATCTTACGAAAAGCTCCCTCTTTTTCATCAGTAAATTCCTCGCATAGCCTTTGATAAAAGCCTCTAAAGCCTTTAGAAGTAAGCCCTGCTCCCTCTTCCGCAAATAGCTTCTTCATATCGCTAAGGGTTGTTACAAATAGCTTCAAAATATAAATATCAGAAACCAGTCTTGCCGCGGTATCCTTGGTATTCTTACCTGTTACCTTTCTCCCCAAGGCTTCCCATTGCCTTAGCATCTCATCAGTCATAGCATACAGCTTACGAATCAGCTCCTCATTGGCAAACGCATCCTTTATCATCTCCTGACGGTAAGTAATCTCAGCCTCTGTCTCTAATGGCGAGAGCACAACTGCCTCCATGGTACGCATCAAAAACAGGTCTTCCTGCTCTATTTCGGCAACCGTATCTACTGTATTTTCTTTATATACCACATCCTTTGCTGCAATAGAAAAGAGGGTTTTCAGTCCCAAATCCTGCACGATATTAGCCGCATCCGTGTACCTTTGAATCCCTATCCATTCTTTATCATCATATAATAAGTGTACCTTCATGCCAATCTCTCCTTTAGCTGCTCATATGTAAGATGATATTTATTTACCTGATTGATTGCACACACCGAATCATCCGCCTCATGTCTGCATATCTTAAAATTCTGATTCTTCTTTTCATCCATCATGGCACGCATACTGACCACACTCTCATGAGCCTTGGTCAGCTCCTTTAAGTGGGTCACATAGATACCTCTGCATCCCTGTTCAATAAAATGCGCAAGCACCTTCTTGCCCATAATACAGGCATCATAGTTCGCCGCCGTAGTAAACAGCTCATTGATAATCACAAAGGCATTACGATAATTCTCACACATCATAGGTTTCAAGCGAATAAGCTCCTCCATCAGCTTACCGCGCCCGGTCTCTACACTCTCCTCTACGGAAAAATGTGTCAATATTCCCGAAAAACTATGTACATTTGCTGCTGTTGCAGGAACATCCAGCCCCATCTTGGTCAGATACAACAGCTGCCCCAAGCTTCTGGCAAAGGTCGTCTTACCTCCCTGATTCGGTCCCGTCAGTATCATAAAACTCTCTCCCTTGCAGTAGCTCATATCATTAGCAATCACGGGCTTACCTGTCTTTAAATTACTACAGGCAAGTGCAAGGTCATAAAGTCCCATAGCACCCATATCCTTACCCTCATCAACCGTTGGTGTAACAAACGCATGGCCTTTGACTTCCATATTCTTTTGAAAACGAGAATAAGCCAGATAATAAGTGATTTCCTCCGAAAACTGTATTAACACCGCATTCTCATAGTCTTCATACTCATGATAAAATGCTCGCATTTCCTTGAAAAAATCAGGATGCTTCTTAGAAAATCTCTGAATGATTTCCTTCTCTAAGCTGTCTATCTCAGGCATATAAGCAAAAGGGCTCTTCATGTTCTCTCTATGTCCGCCCAGTGTTTCCTGTAAAAACTCCTCATAGCGGCCTTCTACTTCGCCTTCTTCTACTATAATATAATCCTGCTCATATACCAGCTTCACGCGAAAGCCCTGCAGACTCTCCTGTAAAGCCAATACCGTCTGCTGCATCCGCTGATACTTCTCCGTAGAGATATAATCGCCCAGCATCTTTCTTAATGCAAGGAATCCCTCCGACTCTATTCCAGTCTGTTCTAATCCTTCATGCAGCTTCGTAAAGGCATCACAATAAGCGGCGATTTCTTGTATCATCCACGCCGCTCTCTGCATTCCTATGCTAATCTCATTCTTCTTGGTAATCGCCAGCTTTCTTACTTCCATCCGCCCCACAAACTCTTCCAAAAGCTGATTTACCTCTTTCCTTTTCACATCTGCGTACACCGCTCTTCTGTAATCCTCGCACGACTTATCAAGCGGCAGATATTGATAATACTGCTTTACCGCCAATTGACTGACACTCTGTATCTGTTCTATCACCTGGTCAAGATTCAAATCATACAAAAATCCCGGTACATTGTCCTCCTTATGCAGATTCACCCTGTTATCCAATATACTTTCAAATCCCATACAGCTCGTCGACACAAGTGGTGTGTCTTATTCCTCCTCTGTTTTCTGCAACCTCTATTATATAAGTTTACTATATCATAGATTATGTAAAGTATGGGAATTGTTTTTGTAGTATTTTTATTGTTCTACCCCCTTGGCAAACTCCCCTCCACACACAACGCTCCCCAGCCCGTCATTCCATTCGGTGTCACCTCATATCCCGGCAGCTGCACCGCTCCCTTGTTAAGATATGCCTTCAATCTCTGTCCATACAGATACGGGTCATTTCCGCGGATAATTCCCCACTCCATCAAAAGTGCCGCACTACCTGCTACAAGAGGTGTGGCAAAGGAGGTTCCCGATACGTTCTCATAGCCCCCTCCCGGTACAGGTACCCGAATCCCAACACCGGGTGCTACCAAGTCCGGCTTACTAAAGGCAACACCATATGTCGCTCCTACCGCCGTTACTTTTCCTTCTTCATAGCGATACACATAGCCCCTTCCCGAGAAGTCTGCATAGCTCCTCCTCTGTCCGTCATAAGCCCCCACTGTGATTGCACGCAGGGCAGTGGACGGAATTGTCAGCGTAACCTCCGGAGTCGGTAACAAAAAGCCTGTTCCCGCATTTCTGGCCACATAGCTTGGAAGAAACAGGCGATATTCCCCCGTCACTGCTCGCACGGGAATCAGCTCCATTCTCCATACTCCCGAGTTGATATATCTGTCACTTGGAATAAAATCAATATAGATTTCCTGGTTCACAGAATAGGGCTGCGGCTCACCTATGAAGCACAGAAGCTCTGTTTCTTCCAAAGTCGCCCTAACCATTTCCATACGAGAAGAGTCCAGCAGTACCTCATCTCCTCCCGGTGAAATAATTCTCAGCCTGAATACATCCTGAAAATGCTTCCAGTACTGTATACTTAGCTGTGTTTCATAATCTCCGACTGCCAATTCAATCACTCTGTTTTGCGTTGTTTTCCCCGCACTATGTCCGTTAGAAGCCCCTTCATTTCCACTACCGATTACAATGGCACACTTTCCGATTTCCGATGCATTATCAATAAACCGTTCTAACAGAGATTCCCCTCTATGGTCTCCATAAGTATTACCAAAGCTGACATTAATGACTACCGGTCTGTTTCTGCGAAGTCCCTCCTTAACTGCAAAGTCAATGCCCCGCATCAGCTGTGTTGTCCTTGGAAAATTATTCTCTAACGGTACTCCCAGCTTCACAACCAAGATATCCGCTTCCTTTGCAACACCGCTAAGACTTCCTGCCGCAATCCCTGCCACTGCGGTTCCATGCCCTGAGGTATCACGACTTGGCACCAACTCAAATCCCTGCTCACGACCTGCTGCCAACGCCGCATTTATCTGCTCTCTTGTAAAATATACCCCCGTCGAATATCCTTCCGGTGGAACAAATCCTCTTTCTTCATCCGGCCTCACAGTCTGGTCCCATAGACCGATGATTCTTGTCTGTCCATTAGCAGTCTGAAATTCCGGTAAATAGATATCTATTCCGCTATCAATACAAGCGATAATCACATTTTCTCCCGTCAAAAAGGGTTCCCTTCCCGTCACCTGAGGAATACAGGATATTTCCTGACTATAATCATATTCTGTCTGACTTGCTCTTACCTGCATCATTTATTAACCTCTTACATCGTTTCTTTATCATATGTAGAAGCAAACCCTTGCGACAAAAGAGTGCGGTATAAAACCGCACTCTCCAATGACTACTTTATCAAATATTTCTTTAGCACAGCCTGCAGCTGCTCAATATCAATCGGCTTTGTCAGATAGTCCTGAAAGCCTCGCTTGACATATTCTTCTGCTACGCCCGATACCGCATTCGCTGTCAGGACAACCATCGGTACGGTTGAATTTGCCATATCATGGTTACCTTTCACCATAATCATAAGCTCCGTTCCTGTCATCCCGGGCATCATATCATCTGTGATAATGATATCAAACAGCTCGTTTTCCATAATCTCCAAAGCTTCTGCTCCACCGGATGCCCGCCATACATTCAGCTCCATCATTTCCAGAATCGAAGCGATTACTTCAAGATTCATCTCATTGTCATCTATGACAAGCGCACGCTTTCCACCAAAATACATCACATCATTCTTTATATCACTTGGCTGGCTCTCCAGCTGTTTCATTCTGGCATTATAATCGCCGATAGGCTCTTTATTTACCACCTTCTGCGGAAGCGTTACAAAGAATGCAGACCCCATACCATATCGACTTTCTACTTGAATTTCTCCTCCCATCATCTTTATCAAACCCGCAGTGATATTCAATCCCAATCCGGTTCCTTCTATCGTTCTGTTCTTTAGCTGGTCAAGACGTTCAAAATCCCGAAACAGTCTCGGCATTTCCTCTTCCTTAATACCAATTCCGCTATCTGCTATCTCTATATTAAGATTGACCGTTTCCTCATCCTGCATCAGATGATACATTCTAATCTGTACCCAGCCCTTTTCTGTATATTTTGCAGCATTGGTCAAAAGATTAATCATAATCTGCTTTACACGGATTTCATCTCCCAACAGACTATCCGGCATCCTGCTGCTGATATCAAGTCTTAGCTCAAGTCCTTTATTCTGCACTCTTTCTCTTACCATACATACCACATCATTGATGAGGCTCGAAAGGGAATACTGTATTTCCACAATCTCCATTTTACCGGTATCAATCTTGGAAAAATCTAATACATCATTAATCAATCCAAGTAAGGTCTTTCCTGCGTTCTGGATGTTATGGGAATATTTACGCACATTCTCTTCCGTAGTTTCCCGCATAATCAATTCATTCATACCGAGCACAGCATTGAGCGGTGTTCTGATTTCATGAGACATGTGGGATAAGAATCTGGTCTTCTGCTCATTGGCAAGCACTGCCGCTTCCTTCTCTCCTGCAAGCAGTCTGACATATTCTGCCTCCTTTTCCCTCCGTACTTTTGTTCTTGATGCTACTGTGAACACCAACATACACAAACTGTAAAAGAAAAGGGATGTTCCAAACAGATACGAAGCCACAATCAAATCTCCGCCTACATAAGCAAGCATACTTACCACAATTCCAACCATAATCGCAATGGAACCTGTAATTACCTCCTTGGCAGGCTTTTTCTTATCCAAAACAAATCCTATTATTGCTCTTAAAACTGCTAATAATAAAATTCCCAATACATATATATTGGCCTCCAGCAAATCCAGATGAATAACGACATAATCCAATACCGTACCAATAACCAACAATTGATTTGCCAACAATAACAAATCATAAAAAAGAGAATCCGGGTAAAAGGTTCTCTTAATATACATAATCAAAGGAATCGGCATGAGAAGCATTGCAGCAGCACTTAACCAATACAACAGCAGGGACTTCCTCACCCACAGCTCCATGCAGCCACAATCCATCAAAAGGTATATCAGCGCCCACATCAGGAAACCGACCAGCCACCACAAGGCCTTATATCCTTCAATATTTCCCAGTAATACCGCCGAATAATATACCAATATGGTAAGTAATACCAATAACAAACAAATTCCACACACCGTGAGAATCGGTGCACACTTTGACAATACATAGGATTCTATACTATATCTGTTTCCCAGTGAAAAGTACTGTACAACCAGATTACCTCTCTCCTGCCCGATAAATTCAATGGTAACCTTATCACCTGCATGCATTCCTTCCGTAGATAACTGATAGAATCTCTTCACATGTGTTGCCTGAGGCTTTACCCTCTCTGCAAGTGCCTTATCATACCATACGCAATCATTCACATACAGCTTCACCTCTTCTGCCTTTACACGAAAGCATAGGTACTTATCCTGCAATACTTCATCATCCAAGACCTTGGTAATCGCTACACTTTCCCCCTCCTTTTGGAGTTTCAGATAATGATGATATACCGGCACAGGCTCACCTTCCTGATTCACATAGCTCCACCCATCTCCGTACCATATCAATTCTTTTTCTGCATTTCCAAAATAGGCATTCTTCGGTGCCAGTATCCATATGCATACTGTAAACACCAAAAGAATTGCAAACATAGTCAACTGAATCGCACGAACCGCCTTTGGTGAGTATTTTCTATATCTTTCCTTGATATTTGTCATTCGTTCTTTTATCATAGATTTTCTTGCACCTCATTATGTCAGAAAATATATTTATTCACTTTAAATTTTCTCACTTTTCAAATACTAATGCAAGTAAAAAGTGGTTACCTCTTACCAAAGTAACCACCCACATCTTATTTTTTCTCTATCATTGAACGAATATCTGCAATCAGACTGTCTATATTCTCTTCTTTCGTTGCCCAGCTTGTACAAAAACGAACCACACTGCGCTTCTCATCATATCTTCCCATATAGGAATAAGAATACTTCTCCTTTAACTGTGCCAACACCTCATCTTCAAGAATCGGGAACTGCTGGTTAGTCGGAGATGCAATGGAGAACTCTACGCCAATCTCTGCCAACGCATCTTTGAGCTTCTCTGCTAATCTTGCCGCATGGGCAGAAATAGTAAAATATCTGTTATCCTCAAATAAAGTCATAAACTGTACACCCAGCAATCTTCCCTTAGCAAGCATACCGCCACGCTGCTTAATATTATATCGAAAATCCTGCTTCAGCTCATCATTTGTAATCACAACTGCCTCACCAAATAGTGCGCCCACCTTTGTTCCACCGATGTAAAATACATCTGTATACTGCGCAATATCCTCCAAGGTCATATCATTTTTTGAACACATCAACCCATAACCAAGTCTTGCACCATCCATAAAAAGATACAGACCTCGTTCCTTACATACCTGATAAAGCTCCATAAGCTCTGCCTTAGAATAAATAGTTCCTACCTCTGTAGGATTAGAAATATATACCATCTTAGGCTGTACCATATGTTCAAAGCTCTCATCCGCAAAATGCTCATCCGTATACTGCGCCACCTGTACCGCTGTCAGCTTTCCATCCGGACTCTCCAACACCAGACACTTATGTCCGCATGCCTCTAAGGCTCCTGTCTCATGCACATTAATATGTCCTGACTGCGCAGTAATCACACCCTGATAATGCTTCAAAGCTGCTGAAATCACCGTTACATTGGTCTGTGTTCCGCCCACCAGAAAATGAACGTCTGCCTCAGGTGCCTTGCAGGCTTCTTTGATTCTTCCTGCTGCCTCGGCACAATACTCATCCTCGCCATATCCCGGAGTCTGCACCATATTTGTCTCAGAGAGCTTCTCCAAAATCGCCGGATGACAACCCTCTGTATAGTCACTGTTAAATCTGATTATTTCACTCATACTCTTGTCCTTCCTATATGCTTACTTATCCTTCTATCATAAGCCTGTTTTCATCATTTTTCTACCATTTTCTTCACAGGATGTATGAGACGTCAAAATTTCCATGTATTTCTCATAGAATTATTGCACTCGAATTTTTCTGCATTTCCATTATAATTTGTTTTATAAAATAGACTTTTTAAGGAATATATTGGTATAAGGAGAGTAATTGTATTATGAAAAAGAAACTTGCGTTAAGTCTTGCTGCTATGATGACCATGTCTACAGTTATGACAGGATGCGGCAGTACAGACACACAGACAACACAAGAATCTCAGCCTGCAAATGCCGAGGTCACACAGACCAAAGAAACCTCTGCAGCTGAGGTATCTACCACAGAAGTTACCGTAGAAGAAACTACACAAGCAGCTTCATCTGCACCAGACACAGCTACTGCAGATGATACCTCATCCTCTGAACTTACTGCATTAGAGCTTACCAAGCTTATGGGTAACGGTATCAACCTTGGCAATACCATGGAGGCCTATGGTCATACCTCTATTGGTGTAAAATCTGACCCTACAGTTTACGAACAGCTTTGGGGACAGCCTGTTACCACACAGGAAATGATTCAGGGTATGAAGGATGCCGGTTTCGACTCCCTTCGTGTTCCTGTAGCCTGGACCAATATGATGGATTTTGAAAATGGCGACTACACCATTAATGAAGCATACCTTGCCCGTGTAGGTGAGATTATCGACTACGCTCATAACGCTGATATGTATGTTGTGGTCAATGACCACTGGGACGGCGGCTGGTGGGGAATGTTTGGTTCTGCCAATCAGGAAACCAGAGATAAGGCCATGGAAATGTACAAATCTATGTGGACACAGATTGCTACCTACTACGCAGACCACGGCGACTATTTGATTTTCGAATCTGCTAATGAGGAGCTTGGTAATCGTTTAAATGACCATGACGCGTCATACAATGCAGACTCAGGAAACCTTACCGTAGACGAGTGCTATACCATAGCAAACACAATCAACCAGGCCTTTGTTGATGTCATTCGGTCCTGCGGTGGCAATAATGATGACCGTTTCTTATTAATTGCAGGCTTTGACACCAACATTACAAATACCTGCGATGACAGATATCAGATGCCAACGGATACAGTACCAAACAAACTGATTCTCTCTGTACATTACTATGACCCAAGCGGCTATTGCATCGGTGAAGCGGTTCCTAACTGGGGAACCAAGGTACAGTATGAAGAGATGAACGCCAGCCTTGCAAAGCTAACCAAGTTCACAGATGCAGGCTATGGTGTTATCATTGGTGAATACGGTGTTCTTCTTGAAACCGGCACCATGAAGGAAAATACATATGATTACTATGTGAATTTCTTAAGCAACTGTGACTACTATAATATTTGTCCTATGTTATGGGATTGCAACAATTTATACAATCGTAATACCTGCAAGATGATTGATGACCAAATAGCCAAGCTTTATCTTGACCACAGATATTCTGCTCAGAAGGATATTTCCGATGCAGACTTGCAGGCTTCTTCTAAAGCTGCCATGGATGCAGGACTTGCAAATGCATCCGAAGGTACTGTTATTGCAGAAGATACCGCTTATGCCTGGCTTATGTACACAAGCTCAGACTGGGCTGTTCAGTACCGTGTAGGTGATGATTATCCTGACGGAGCAACTGCCGGTCTTGGAATCACTGAAGCAGAGATTACAAGTGAAGGTACCTATACAGTAGGTCTCGATTTCACAGGTACATCGGGCGGTTATGCAAGCGGTGCTACATTCGCTGCTATCGGTATTCTTCATGGCGAAGAGTTGTTCCCGGGCTATGTTATTGATATCAAAGAGGTATTAATTAATGGTGAGCCTTATACCTTAAAGGGCAACTACTATACAACCTCTGATGATGGTAGCTGTACTCGTGTAAATCTTTACAACGCATGGGTTCCATACGATGAAACTACAGGTTTCTTAAAGACCGTACCTGAAGGTTCCCGTACTACAAAGGCTCCTGCACAGTACTGCTCACCGGTTGTATTGGATGCAGCCACACTTGGTAACTTAGAATCCATTATGGTTACCTTTGAGTACAGACCCAAATAACCATTACTTTACAATATAAATATACCTGTTCAAAACAGCGACCACACATTCCTCCGTGGTCGCTGTTTTTGGTTATCTATGCTATATTGACGTCTTTACGAACACATAATTTTATCTTATTTATTAGCATATATGTGTTTTATAAATTGTTTTGTTGTAAGATATTTGCTTAGTTGTCAGATATTTTATATAATATATATAATTATATACTCATTTGTTTTATGAAACGGAGGAAAACTATGCGCATATTCAAGAACCTGATGGTACCAATTAAAATTCTTGTACCTGTAGCATCATTACTGATACTGATTTTAGTCATGTCACTGACAAATAACAGTGGTATGAACAATATTTTAAATACCAGTAAAGAAGTATCCGAAAACTATGTTCCAAGCGTTATGATGCTTGGTGAAATTGCAAAAGATATCGAAGCAATCCAGATTATTGCTTATAGAGACTGTATCGTAAATACTGACGATGTTGACCCTGAAGCTGTTGAAGCTGAGATGGAAGCATTGAAGGCAGAAATAGAAGCTGAGATTCTTGAATATGAAGCTACTGTAGATGAAGGAGAAGAAGCCGAAACCTATGCCTTATTCCAGGAAAAATATCAGCGCTTCTTATCAAGCTTAAACAATGTTATTAAATTGAATAACAGTTCTGCCAATGTAGATGCCATTAAGGTATGTAATACCAAATTAATCGTGTTTAGCGATGAGTTAACAGCAGTTACTGACCAGCTCATGGCGATTAACACGAACGGCATGAACGATGCCATTGCCCAAAACGATAATGCTTATAGTTCAGCAAAACTTATCTCCGGTATTATTTCAGCGATTGCCCTACTTGTTACCGGTCTTGTTATTTTTATCTGTCTGATAGAGGTTGTTCTTCCAATCGGATATATCAATAAGACCATTACATCTGTAGTCGACAAGATTAAAAGCAATCAGGGTGACCTTACAATGCGCCTTGAAATGCAAGGCAAAGATGAAATTGCCAAGATGAGTGCTGCAATCAATGAATTTATCACTACCTTGCAGAATATCATGACACAGATAACAGAGAATTCCACTACCCTTGAAACGATTGTAACGGATGTTTATAACAGTGTGTCTCAAGCAAATGACAGCTCCTGTGACATATCCGGAGTTATGGAGGAATTATCTGCTTCCATGGAAATGGTTTCTTCCACTGCCGAAGGTGTAAATGCTAACGCCAAGACAGTCGGCGGACATGTAACTGAGCTTACAACAGCTGCCAATGAACTGTTACAATACGCATCAGAGATGGAAAGACGTGCCAGTGACTTAGAGACAACCGCTGTTGATAATAAGACACAAACCAGTGAAGTAATCGAAGGAATCCTGAACTCTCTCCAGAAAGCCATGGAAGACTCAAAGAGTGTTAATCAGGTTAATGAGCTTACCAATGAGATTCTAAGTATCTCTTCTCAGACAAACCTGTTAGCTCTGAACGCTTCTATCGAGGCTGCCAGAGCAGGCGAAGCAGGTAAAGGCTTTGCTGTCGTTGCTGATGAAATCAGAAAGCTTGCTGATTCCAGCCGTGAGACGGCCGGCAATATTCAAAATATCAACAACATGGTAATTGCAGCCGTAAAGGATTTGGTACAATGCTCTGATGATATTGTAAAATATATTAACGAAACCATTCTTCCTGACTATGACGGCTTTGTCGAAAGCGGTAAGCAATACCGTGATGATGCATCACATGTCAACGAGGTTGTGGAAGTATTCCATGAAATGTCCTCTCATATTCAGGACTTGACAGCGAATATTACCGAAGCAATCGGAAGTGTACATATTTCCGTTGAAGAAAGCTCAAATGCTGTTTCTTCCGCCGCTAACAATACAAATGAGCTTGTAAAAGAAATCGAACAGATTACATCTGAAATGAACAACACAAAAAACATTGCAGACCAGTTAAAGAACGAAGCAGCCCGTTTTGAAAAATTATAGAATATACGCATTAGGACAGCCCTCATAAATACGTGAGGGCTGTCTTTTCATATTAACTCCATTTATAATAAGATTTCCTCCAACCTTCTTAACGCAGCCTGAAATTCTTCCTCCTTTAAATTGGAATAATTGATAATCATAGTGTGCATATGCTCTTCTTTGTTCTGCATACAAAACTCCGACAAAAAGTCCAGCTTGATTCCTACATCCTTCATTGCCCACTTAATCTGAACATCACTTAGCTGTGTATCTATCTTTAATAGAAAATGATTCCCCGCATCCTTTTCCTCTATTACAAGAAGTGTCATAAGAGGCGACTCCTGTAATAGCTTAAGGATAGAGTCTCTCTTACTTTTATAATAATTCTTCATACGCTGAATATGTCTTTCAAAATATCCCTTCTGCATAAACTCTACCATGGCATACTGCTCAAACGCAGATACCGTACAGGAATAAAAGTTCATGGTGCTCACATATCTGTCCATCAGCTTCTGCGGAAGCACCATATAGCTGATTCGTATGGAAGGCGCTAACGTCTTTGAAAAATTATTCATATATATGACTCTATGATTCATATCCATACTCTGCACTGCAGGCACCGGTCTCTTTACAAAACGAAATTCACTATCATAATCATCCTCGATAATATATCTGTCTCTCTCTTCTGCCGCCCATTCTAATAATTTCTGCCGTCTGCCAACCGGCATAATCGTTCCGGTCGGAAAATGGTGTCCCGGCGAAACGTGTACCACATCCGCTCCACTCTTTGCCAATTCTTCTACACTGATACCATATTCGTCAATTCCAATGTATTTCCATGTCACATCATTCGCAGCATAGAGCTTGGTAATCTTCTGATAGCCCGGGTCCTCAACTGCATAAACACAGTCACGTCCTAACAAATGAATCAGTCTTCCGTACAAATACTCCGTACCTGCTCCTACAATAATTCTCTCAGGTGATACCTGCATTCCTCTATATTCATATAAGTATTCGGCGATTTCCTTTCTCAGTTCATAAATCCCCTGAAAGGGTACCGTATCCAAGAGCTCCCTTTCCCTTATGGAAAGCACCTCTCTCATGACCTTTGCCCACTGGGAATACGGAAACTTATCCAATGCAGCCTGATTATTTGCAAGATTAATCTGATACTCCTCCTGCTGCTGTCCCGGCTCATAGATAGCAGGGCTTTCCTTTACTTCATATCCTGTCTCCACTGCTCCTGCATAATACCCGCTTCGCTCCTTCGTGTACAGATACCCCTCCAGCAGAAGCTGTTCATAAGCATTCTCCACTGTCTTCAGGCTGATATGGTGCTGCTTAGCAAGCATCCGCTTTGACGGCAGCTTTTCATTTTCTTTGATTCTTCCCTGCATGATGTCCTCTCTGATACACTCATACAGATATTCATACATCGTCTTATTTCCTCTGTTTGACAGGTCATAGGTCAGCATCTATCTGGTCTCCTTATTTTTTCTTATTTTGGTTATTTATAAGATACCAAATTTCATTATAATGAAGTTCATAAGATAAATCAACCGAAACAGTGACATCCCATATAGTATAACCGGAGCACTGAACCGGCGAAAGGAGAATAAACATGAGAGTATATGCAATTACAGGCGCTTCCAGCGGAATCGGCGCAAAGACAAAGGAATTACTGGAAAAAGAAGGACATAAGGTGATTAATATTGACCTCAAGGGCGGCGATATTTGTGCAAACCTTGCCACTAAGGAAGGCAGACAGATGACAATTGATAAGCTCCATGAGTTATGTCCTGACGGACTTGACGGCATGATTTGTAATGCCGGTGTATCAGGTGCCTGCGGAAATCTTTCCCTGATTGTTTCATTGAATTACTTCGGAACAGTTGAGGTTGCCAAGGGTGTATATGATTTATTAGAGAAAAAACACGGAAGCTGCGTAGTAACTGTATCCAATACTATTTCACAGGGTGCAGGCAGAATGGATATCGTAGATTTACTGAATAATATCGGAGATGAGAAGAGAATTCTTGAACTCGTAAGCATGCTGGATTCCTCAAGTCTTAGTGTCGGAAACAGCCTCTATGTATCAACTAAGTATGCTCTTGCAAGATGGGTAAGACGTATCTCTTCCTCTTGGGCAGCAAACGGTGTCAGAATCAACGCAATTGCACCGGGTAATGTCAACACGACTATGACTGCTACCATGAGTACTTCAGCTAAGATGGCATTGAACGCACTTCCGATTCCTACAAAATATGGTCTTGAGTCACTTATGGACCCTGAAGAAATCGCAGAAGTTATGGTATTCCTCGTATCACCTAAGTCACGCGGTGTTAACGGCAATATCATGTTCGTAGACGGCGGTACAGACGCACTGCTCAATTCAGAAAAGGTATATTAAGGAGGACACTACTATGAGACCAATCGAGAAATATATAGATGCAATGGAAAACAAGGACTTCGCAGGCTTGGCCGACTTATTCACTAAGGACGGCATCTTATGCGACTACTGCTCTAACTCTTCCAGCCAGAGAGAGTACCACATCTACGGAAAAGAAGCAATTAACATGTTCTTCCGTAACAAGTTCGGCTTCCGCCAGTACTCCATCCTCGGCGCAGAGGTTGTAAATGACACACAGGCTGAATTTATTGCAAACTTTGGCGGCTACCACATTATGGCAATCGCTACTGTCCGAGAAGTAAATTCAGATGGTCTGATTGAAAGATTAACCGTTAGACCTAAGTAAAGCATATCGCTTACTTATGAAGTTTGCTCTGTCAGGTTTCACCCGAAAACGAGACCTCCAAGTCCAAACTAAGCATATATTGTTTTCTATGTGAAACCTGAGAGTGCTTGCATTGCAAGCACTCTATTAAATTCGGGTTTGCATGAGCCATGCACATCTATGTCGAATGGTCTGTGGGAGCTTGCTCACAAGCAGACATATTCGTGCATAGATGTATACGGCGACGCCGTTCAATGAACAAGCGCCGTAGGCGCTGTGAATCGAGCATGCGAATGCAATATCGGGCTGTTCCCGCTTTGCCTGACTGATACACAAACAGACTATATTTGTCTCAAAAGTTAGAGTTCCGAGCATAAGTGGTACTAGATGTTTTTATTTAAGTGTTTAAAACGTACGCAACCGCAGCCGATTCGCCATCCATGGCTCAATTGGCTGCTGCCGCCTTCATCCAAGCGGCGGCTTGCTGTGTACTCCAAAAACATCAAGGACCACTAAATACTCTCCACAATACTTTTTACGACCAATAGAGTCTGTTCTTTTGCATCAGTCAGGCAAAGCTTGAGGTAGATAAACAATAGATTTGTAGTCAATTATATTTAGGTTTAGGGGAAACGAGATTATGTGATTCAATATGAGATTTTTATCATTTTAGTTGGGGTATTTCAAATTTTTTCCCGACCAGAGAAGTATTTTTGTCTCTCCAGTCGGGATGTTTTTCATATTTTCCCCGACCAGACAAGTGTTTTCGTCTCTCCAGTCGGGATGTTACTCATATTTTTCCCGACCAGACAAGTGTTTTCATCTCTCCAGTCGGGATGTTACTCATATTTTCCCCGACCAGACAAGTGTTTTCGTCTCTCCAGTCGGGATGTTACTCATATTCTCCCCGACCAGACAAGTGTTTTTGTCTCTCCAGTCGGGATGTTACTCATATTCTCCCCGACCAGACAAGTGTTTTCGTCTCTCCGGTCGGGATGTTACTTATATTTTTCCCGACTAGACAAGTCATTTATCTCTCCAACTTCGATATTTTTAATATTACAAACAGAGAAAGGCTAGGTTCTTCAGGCAAATAAAGATTACATAAATTTTATAGATTTATTCTTTAGAAATCCCCCCTAAATCTAAATTTAGTTAATTAGTAAGTCTGAATGCTTTCATACAGTTTTAGGAGATACACAGGCACTCTGTTCTGCTCCACATAAGAAAAGGTCTATGGATTTATAAGCAAAAGTATTGCG
>SVFJ01000065.1 GCA_015056925.1 Lachnospiraceae bacterium
CGACTGGAGAGACAAAAACACTTGTCTGGTCGGGGAAAATGTAAGTAACATTCCGACTGGAGAGACAAAAACACTTGTCTAGTCGGGCAAAATATGAGTAACATCCCGACTGGAGAGACAAAAACACTTGTCTGGTCGGGGAAAATATAAGTACCATCCCGACTGGAGAGACGAAAACACTTGTCTGGTCGGGAAAACATTTGAAATACCTAAACTAAAATGATAAAAATCTCATGTTGAATCACATTATCTCGTTTCCACCAAATCTAAATATAATTGACTACAAATCTATTGTTTAGCTGCCTCAAGCTTTGCCTGACTGATATGAAAGAACAGACTCTATTTGTCGTAAAAAGTATTGTGGAGAGAACCACTTATGCTCGATTCACAGCGCCTACGGTGCTTGCTCATCGAACAGCGTCGCCGTATACATCTATGCACGAATATGTCTGTTTGTGAGCAAGCTCCCACAGACTATTCGGTATAGATGTGCATGGCTCATGCAACCCCGAATTTTTCAACACAATTGTGATGGAATGTGGTATGATAAAGGATAGAGTGATTAGAGCACGGAGTGCAGAAAACTAACGAGAAAGGCGGTTTCGATATGGAGCGTAAGAATTGTTGGAATGAGTACGGTAAGAAGCAGTTAAAGGAATTAGATGAATATAGCAAAGCGTATATGGATTTTATGAATCAGTCAAAGACGGAGCGAGAGTGCGTGGATACCATTGTGAATATGGTAGAGGATGACGGCTTTCAGGATATTGCCAAGTTGATTCGTGATAAGAAGAAGGTAAAGGCGGGAGATAAGGTTTATGCAACATGGATGAATAAGTGTATGATTTTATTCCGCATTGGTCAGGAGTCGATAGAGAAGGGCATGAATATCTTGGCTTCTCATATTGATTCGCCAAGATTAGATGTAAAGCCTAATCCGCTTTATGAAGATAATGGAATTGCGTATCTTGACACCCATTATTATGGTGGTATCAAAAAGTATCAGTGGGTAACGATTCCACTTGCCATTCACGGTGTTGTAATGAAGAAGGATGGCACTACGGTTGAGATATGCATTGGTGAGGATGAGGACGACCCGGTAGTATTTATTTCAGATTTGCTTCCGCATATTGCGCAGGAACAGATGACCAAGACTGCGGATGTGCTTTTCAAGGGAGAGGCACTTGATGTTGTGTTTGGAAATATGCCGTTAAAGGATGAGGAAAAGGAGCCGGTCAAGGCAAATGTACTCAAGCTTTTGAAGGATTATTATGAGATGGAAGAAGAGGATTTTCTTTCAGCAGAGCTTGAGATTGTTCCGGCAGGAAAGTCAAGAGAAGCAGGTATCGACAGAAGCATGATTATGGCATATGGGCAGGATGATAAGGTATGTGCTTATGCGGCACTTCACGCATTGATGACAGAGGAGACACCAAAGAGAACTTCAGTTGTCATTCTTGCAGATAAGGAAGAGATTGGAAGTGAGGGAGCAACAGGAATGACCTCCAAGTTTTATGAGAACATGGTATGTGAGGTTATGAATCTGATGGGTGAGTATTCTGAGCTTGCTTTCAGAAGAGGTATGGCTGCATCCAATCTGTTCTCCGCAGATGTGAGCAGTGCTTACGACCCGATGTTTGCAGATGCCTTTGAGAAGAAGAATGTAGCTTATCTTGGCAAGGGACTGGTATTTAATAAGGTAACAGGCGCAAGAGGTAAGAGCGGTGCCAATGATGCCAATGCAGAGTATATCGGTAAGATTAGAGCCTTGATGGATGAGCAGAAGGTGAATTATCAGATGGCAGAAATGGGACGTGTAGACTTAGGAGGAAGCGGAACTGTATCATATATACTTGCAGAATATGCCATGAATGTGATAGACTGTGGAACGGCAGTTATGAATATGCATGCGCCATTTGAAGTGACCAGTAAGGCAGATGTCTATGAGACAATGAGAGCCTATAAAGCATTTCTTGAGGGCATGGAGTAGAAAGGATTACTCATGAAAGAGTTATTGAAGTCAGATTTTTATTTTGATTTACCGGAGGAATTGATTGCGCAGGACCCCTTGGAGGACCGTTCAAGCTCAAGACTTTTAAAATTAGATAAGAGTACAGGAGAGATAGAACATCACACCTTTAAGGATGTACTGGACTATTTGCAAGAGGGAGATTGTCTTGTATTAAATAATACCAAGGTAATTCCGGCAAGACTAATGGGCATAAAGGCAGATACAGGAGCAACAATCGAGGTATTGCTTTTAAAGCGTAGAGAAAATGATATATGGGAGACGCTTGTAAAGCCGGGCAAGAAGGCAAGACCGGGAGCGGTGATTTCCTTTGGAGACGGTATTTTGACAGGTACGGTTATAGATGTAGTGGAAGAAGGGAATCGTCTGATTCAGTTCTCCTATGAAGGTATTTTTGAAGAGGTACTGGATAGATTAGGAGAGATGCCTCTACCACCTTATATTACACATAAGCTTCAGGATAAGAACCGTTATCAGACGGTATATGCAAAGTATGAAGGCTCAGCGGCAGCACCGACAGCAGGCTTACATTTTACACAGGAATTATTACAGCAGGTAGAGGCAAAGGGCGTGAAGCTTGCTTATGTAACACTTCATGTAGGACTGGGAACCTTTAGGCCGGTGAAGGAAGATAATCTTATCAATCATCATATGCATTCGGAGTTTTATCAGGTGTCCGAAGAGGCTGCAGAGTTGATTAACAGTACCAAGAAGGCAGGCGGTAGAGTTATTTGTGTGGGTACGACCAGCTGCAGAACAATTGAAAGCGCGGCAAATGCTGATGGTATGGTAGTGGCAGGCTGTGATAATACGGAGATATTTATTTATCCAGGCTATAAGTTTAAGGTATTAGATGGTTTGATTACCAACTTTCATTTACCAGAATCTACATTGATTATGTTAGTTTCAGCCTTAGCGGGAAGAGAACAGGTATTAAATGCGTATAAGACGGCAGTGGAAATGCGTTATCGATTCTTCAGCTTTGGTGATGCAATGATAATCATTTAGGGAGAACGTTGACATAATCGTCTAAATACGATACAATTTTACTATAAATGCGCATACAATTTAGAGGGGCATCATGGGGTGTGCATGAAATATTAGTAAGAAAAAGCTGCGGGTTTGCAAGAAGTAATGGATGCAGACAGCGGAAAGGGAAGGTTTATAAGATGGAAGAGAGAAGACGTAGTAAACGTATGGAGTTAAAGTCTCATTTGTTGGCATCAAGATTGGATTCTAATGAGAAAGAAGAAGTTGGAGTAGATGTCATCAATGTTTCTAAGACAGGTATTGGTTTTAAGTGCGACAGATTACTGGATATGGGAAATGTATATGAGGCATTCTTAACAATCTGGACAAAGGAAGTCATTCATGCATTTATTGAAGTTGTTCGTATTGAGAAGGATGGCGATAGCTTCCAGTATGGCGGATTATTTATTGGTATGCCGGAGTGTGATTTACAGAGAATTGATGTATATCAGGTAGTAAGTGAAGCTGATAAATATAAAAAATAGTGGATGAAAGCCCCGAGCAAAACTCGGGGCTTTCGGTTAGGAGATTATTATGCAGACAGTTACATTAGGAAAGACAGGAATTACAGTGAATAAGAATGGCTTTGGCGCGCTTCCGATACAGAGAATCAGTGCTGAGGATGCCGTGCATCTTGCGAGAAAGGCATACGATGCCGGGATTAACTTCTTTGATACGGCAAGGTCCTATACGGATAGCGAAGAAAAACTTGGCGAAGCCTTTGAGGGAATGAGAGAAAAGGTATATATTGCGACTAAGACTGCAGCAACGAATGCCAAGGAGTTTTGGGAGCATCTTGGAATTTCTTTACGAAATTTAAAGACGGATTATATTGATTTGTATCAGTTCCACAATCCTTCCTTCTGTCCAAAGCCTGGAGACGGAACAGGTTTATATGAGGCGATGTTGGAGGCAAAGGCACAGGGAAAGGTTCGCCATATCGGTATTACCAATCATAGATTGTCTGTGGCAGAAGAAGCAATAGAGTCAGGGTTATATGAGACGTTACAGTTCCCGTTCTGCTATCTTGCATCTGATAAGGATATCGCTTTGGTTGAAAAGTGTGAGAAGGCAGGCATGGGCTTTATCGCCATGAAGGCATTGTCGGGAGGATTGATTACCAATTCGGCTGCGGCATATGCATTTGAAGCACAGTATGAGAATGTATTGCCTATCTGGGGAGTGCAAAGAGAGAAAGAACTGGATGAGTTTATTTCCTACATAGACAATCCGCCAACTATGACTGAAGAGATTAAGAATATCATAGAGGCAGATAGGGCTGAGTTGATTGGAGAGTTTTGCAGAGGCTGCGGATACTGTATGCCATGTCCTGTCGGAATAGAAATCAACAATTGTGCGAGAATGTCATTACTGCTTCGCCGTTCACCGTCTGAATTGCAGTTGACTCCTGAGGTTCAGGCAAAGATGAAGAAGATAGAGGAGTGCCTCCATTGTAATAAATGTAAGAGTCAGTGTCCGTATGGATTAGATACACCAGCGTTACTTGCTAAGAATTATGAGGACTATAAGAGAGTTCTTGCAGGAGAGGTAAGCGTAAAATAATACAGATTATTTGTGGGCGACATAAGAAAAAAACATGAAAGCTGTAAATTTGTACAACTTTCATGTTTTTTTAATTTTTTCTTTATAGTTATTATAGTTGGTCTGTTGTAAAATGGATTTACGAGTGAATATTTATTCAACTAAGAAAATAAGATAGAAGGTCAAAAAGACGAAAGGCGAGGAGATATGAAAAAGAAAAAAGGTAAGAAAAAATGGATTGTAATTGCAGTTGTTGTGGTGCTGATTGTGGTAATGCTTTTCAGCTGCGGAAAGGGTAGCACAACAACACTCTATGAACAGGTTACAGCAGAGAAAAGAGATATTGTAACATACCTTGAATTTGCAGGAAATGTGGAGGCAGTAAATAGTGTGAATGTATATTCAGATGCTTCTGCAAAGGTATTAGAGGTAAAGGTGAAAGAGGGGGATAAGGTAAAGAAAGGCGATGTGATTGCAGTACTTGATTCCTCTGATATAGAGTATAACATAGCAAAGTCTGAGGTGGCTTTGGCACAGAGTCAGAAGAATAATGACTATAATATTAAGGATAGTCAGAATAGTTTGGGCAATTTGCAGGAGCAGATTTCTTCGGGCTTAAATACTTCTCTTAATGGTGCAAAGGATGCTCTGATGAAGGCACAGGAGAATTATCAGAAGGCGGCAGATACATATAATGAAGCAGTGCTTGACTATGACGCAGATGATACGGATGCTATTGCAGCGGCAAAGAAGAATCTCTTATCGACACAGTTAAGCTATAATCAGAGCATATCGCAGTATACAGAAAGAAATCCTATTTCAGATGAAACAAAGGCAGTGCTTGATAATAATTTAAAGGTTGCAAAGGATAATCTCGAGGATGCCAGAGAACAGGCAAAAGAGGCAGTGGAGGACTATTATGATGCATTTGTTGATGCAGAGGAGAGATTGCTGGATGCACAGAGAGATTATGAGGCAGCTGTACTGGCTATGAATCAGAATCTTGAAACTTATAGTAATAATCTGGAGAGAACGACGGCATTGGCTGACCTTACATCTACACAAATGGACATTGACCATATGAAGGAATCCTTGGAGGACTACGTGATTTATGCTTCTATGGATGGTTATATTACCGGTTTGAAGATTAAGGCAGGAGAGTATATCGGCGCAGCAACACCGGTAGCTGAGATTACGGATTTATCAACTATGCAGGCAAAGATTAAGATTGATGAATATGATGTAAAGGATGTAGCTGTGAATGATGAAGTGCAGATTTATATTAATGCACTGGATAAAACTTATGAGGGTAGAATCTCCAGCATTTCCAAGAAGGCAGTTTCACAGAGTGATGTAGCTTTCTTAGAGTCGGTAGTTGAGTTTACAACGGCAGAGGATATCAGTAGCGGCTTATCTGCGGAGATTAAACTTGTCAAATCTGAGGAATTAGGAGTGTTGGCACTTCCAATGGATGCAATCCAGTACCACGAGGATAATACAGCCTATGTTCTGATGTATGATGCAGAAGGTAAGGAAATCATGCGAGATGTTACACTTGGTGTGTCTGACGGAAGCTGGGTGCAGATTCTGGATGGTGTTCAGGAAGGAGAGACTGTACTGGAAATGCCGAATCTTGATTACTACATGCAAATGATGATGAGTGTAGAATAAGGAGGCTGTCATGTCAGAGGTAATATTAACGATGCAAGACATCGTAAAGGAGTACGTTGTTGGCGGCGAGGTCTCTACGGTATTAAAGGGTATAGATTTGACTGTGAATAAGGGAGAGTTTCTTGCAGTATTAGGGCCTTCAGGTTCTGGAAAGTCAACTCTGATGAATATTATAGGCTGTCTTGATGTTCCTACCAGCGGAGAATATGTGTTGCATGGTAAGACAATCAAGGATGAGGATGAGAGTTCTCTTGCACAGATTAGAAATAAGGAAATCGGCTTTATTTTTCAGTCGTTTTTTCTAATGCAAAGACAGACGGCATTGGAGAATGTGAAGATGCCTCTTATTTATGCAGGAATGTCAGAGAAGAAGCAGAATGAAAGAGCAAGAGAAATGCTTGAAAAGGTTGGCCTTGGAGATAAGCTGGATTACTATCCCAATCAGCTTTCAGGTGGTCAGCAGCAAAGAGTTGCTATTGCCAGAGCATTGGCAAACAATCCTGCAATCCTGCTTGCAGATGAGCCGACAGGAGCATTGGACCAGAAGACAGGTAAGCAGGTTATGGAACTGTTCCATGAGCTGAATGAGGATGGAAGAACAATTATCATGATTACACATGATGCTAAAATAGCAAGCCATGCCAAGAGAATTGTAAGGATTCTGGATGGTAATATCGGGGAAGGAGATTTAACAGATGCATAGTTTTGGAATTATCAGACAAAGTATAGCCCTTTCCTGGCAGAATATCAAAGGGAATAAAATGCGGACATTTCTCACAACATTGGGTATTATAATCGGTGTTGCGGCAGTTATTTCCATGATTACGATAGTAGATGGTGTCATTAATTATGTTATGGGTGAGTTTTCTTCTCTGGGAGCAGGTACTTTAAATGTTTCTGCATACGGAACACCGCTCAAGCATGGATTGACAGAGGCAGATTTGGCACAGATAGAAGCGTTGGACAATGTGGCAGGTGTGAATCCCCAGATTAGTGTCACAGCATCCGGTGCCAGAAGAGGTACTAAGATGGTAGATTCCGTGTCAATTCAGGGAATCAGTGATGACTACTATGTGAATAATACAGGTCTTGTTACCTTGGGAAGACCGCTTACTTATGCAGATATCGCAAATGAATCCTATGTATGTGTTATTAATCAGAAGTTGGCAGAGAATCTGTTTGCGGGAGAGAATCCGATAGGGCAGGAGGTACTGCTTGGCGGAATCAGCTATCAGGTGATTGGTATGGAAGGCGAAAGTGATGACTTGATGGCGGCGATGTCAGCGATGGGAAGCACCAGTGATGGTTCAGCAAAGATACCATATACAATTGCGAAGAAGGTAACAGGAACCGATGGGATTACAAGCCTTGAGGTATATATAGAGAATACAGACATGACAGAGCCTTTGATGGAAGAGATAGAAGGGATTTTGTATCAGGCATTTAATCAGCGTGATGACGGATATAGCGTATTCTCTATGGATAGTCTGTTAGATACCATGAATTCCATGATGGATACCCTCACATATATGCTGGCAGGTATTGCGTCTATCGCCTTGTTGGTTGGCGGTATCGGAATCATGAATATGATGTTGGTGTCTGTTACAGAGAGAACGAAGGAAATCGGACTTAGAAAGGCAATGGGAGCAACGCCTGGCAGAATCCAGTTGCAGTTTTTGTTAGAGTCGATTGTTTTGTCTTTGCTAGGAGGATTTATCGGTGTGCTGCTTGGCATTTTGATTTCTGTGATTGTTATGGCATTGTTGGATACACCGTTTTCCTTTTCGGCATCAGCAGTTGCATTGGGAGTAGGCTTCTCAACAGCAGTTGGTATTATTTTCGGATGGGCACCGGCAAAGAAAGCCAGTCAGCTTAGCCCGATTGATGCATTGCGTAGTGAATAAAGAGAGAGAGGTAACAAACATATGAAAAACGTATTTAAAAGAATAGCGGCTTTGACATTGGTGCTGTCATGTATTGCACCGACCAATGTACAGGCAGCAGACAATACAGCAATCGATATTGTAAAGGATAATGTAAAGCTGGGACTTGGAGAAACTATCGTAGTAGAGTTAAGCTATGGAGAGAACAGCTATGGTGATATTGCGGTAATGGGCGCAGATGATGATATTGCCGTGGCAATGCTGGAGGATGCAGGAAACGGCAAGGCGAGAATGGCAATTGCAGGTGTCGGTACAGGCGCAACAGCAATTGCTGTATACAAGGTATCCAATCCTACAGTTGTTGATTATATCGGTGTACAGTGTGATATGGCAAAGAAGAATGAGGTAAGGCTTGAAGTAGAGGGAGATAACTATTCTGCCATTTATGATGACAAGATAGTTTCCTATAAGAGTATTTTGCAGGGAGAGAATGCTGCTGAGCTTGCAGTTGCGGGCGTGGTAATGGAGCATACAGCAGCGATGGATTGCCTGAAAGTGTCGGGGACGGTAATTCAGTCAGATACACTGATGTATGGGATGAATACATTTTATGCAGATTGTTATGATGCAATGGGCGGATTGATGAAGAGCTTGCCGGTTTTCGTAATGACTACAGAGGATAACGAGTTTGTAGAGATGAAGTGGTATATTCCGGAAGGCTGTGCAAATGTTATTTTAAGATAAAAATAGGTAGACATAACAATCGGTGTTTGATAAAATTTACGTTGACGTTAAGTCAAAGTTGAGGAGAAGGTTATGAAAAAGAAGATTGTTATGATATTGGTTGTGGCAGTGGCAGGAGTATGCCTGTTTGGCTGCGGAGCGGATACCAAAGATGACAGTGTGGTTTCACAGGAGGATGTTGCTGTCATTTTAAGAGAAGAGTCTGCGGCATTGGCACAGACTGCGGAAGGGCTTATGTCAGAGACTGAACAGATAACAGTAGAAGAGTCTGTTATGGAGGAAGTACTTCCTGTTCCTGAGATATTGATTACACCGATAGAAGAGGTATGGTATACAGAGGATGGCACGCAGGTGCTGTTAACCTCTACCTATTGTAAAGCGGAGGTTGTTAATGAGGGATTTGAGACTTTAGCACAAGCACTGGATGAGTGGTCGGGATTGGTATATAGCGAGGTTCTGGCCATGTCTGAGGAGTATGCAAGTTGGGCAGCCGAGAATTATTCGCTTGCCGAGAATCCTGAGAACTTTGTGGAGTTTTTTACAGATTTAAGCTACGGAGCGCAGCGTGTTGATGATGTTGTGGTGAGCTTTTCAGGTGGGCAGGATGCTTATGTTGGAGGAGCGCATGGCTTATATAGCTATACCGGATATACCTTTGATGTTGAGACCGGAGAAATGATAAGCCTAGACAGACTGATTGCAGATGATGAAGGCTTTCAGGAAGCTGCGATTGAGCATATTTGTAAGATTTTAGAGTCAGAGCCATATGTATCATCAGTATATGAGGATTATGAATCTATACTTAGAGGTATGTTTGCGCAGGACGGATATATTAGCTGGTATCTGAGTGATGAAGGGATTGTGATTCCGTTCAATCCATATGAAGTCGGACCATATATTATGCCTGAGCTTAGGGTGGTGCTCCCATATGAAGAGTATGCACAATACATGGCAATAAAATACAGACCAAATGAATGAATATGAAAAGCTTGTCGAATGGATTGATTCGACAAGCTTTTTTGTTGCACCAAACGGTGCGCATTTATTCGTTTCCTTTGTATTTCTTACGGAATTCGGCAGGACTTTGACCAACATACTTCTTAAACTTGATATGGAAGTAATCAACGTTGCGGTAACCTACCTTCTCGGCAATACTGTATACCTTAAGGTCTTCTTTCATGAGCATTTCCTTAGAGCGCTCAATTCGGATATGGTCCACGTAGGAATTAAAATTCTCGCCCATTTTCTTGCTGAATATCTTGCCAAGATAGGAGCTGTTGTATCCAAAGAGCGGTGCAATATTCTCTAAGGTAATATTGCTGGAATAGTTATGGTTAATATAATGCAGGATATCATCCAATACACTGTCTCTGCTGGAATTACCAATGGAAGACATAATGATTTCAAACTGCGCAGAGAAGAAAAGAATAATCTCATACAGGTATCGTTTGTCTTCGATTCCACGGATGATTTCGGCATTGCCGGCAAATGGAATCTCGACGGTATTATATAGATGATTAATCTGTTCCTTGATTTGCAGATACAGGTCTGCCAGGAAAAGCTTAATGGCATCGATAGAGTCGGATGCATTATATAAGGTGTCCTGAAGCTCCTTCAAGGTCTCGCCGGTCTTGTTGCGGTTGAATGCCTGAATATAATTAAGCAACCTTGCGGCATAATCATTACGCATGGTATCGTTGATAATCGGTGTATTCTTCTCGAAATCAGGTAACGCATCATAGCCTATCGTATGCTGCCCCTGTTCACAGAAGAAACGGCGGTGCAAAAGCTTAGACGCTTCCTCATAAGAAAGAGGCACATCCTTCAAGCTGTGTACGCATCTGCCGTAGGTGATGAAAAGAGAATCTAAAGGGGAATCCTTTTGCGGTCTCTTCTCACGCTCATAGCGCTCCAAAAAGTCATTAAACTGCTGAATGGCAAAGCGTCCCTTTAAGAGAATGACCTCCTGATTGTCTATCATAATCGTATCAAAGGAGTGATTATCCTGATTGGTAACGCGTAATAAATCCGAGAATCGGTAGGAAGCGTCTGCGATGTTGTGACTATACTTCTCATAAATGACTACCTGATAAATATCAGACTCCATATGTAGCTCAGCAAGATTCATACGTGATAAATCAGCCTTACCAAGCAGAATATCCTGTACGATGGAGTCATGTGCTTTCTCACGGTAATGCTTGGCGGTAGAGACTGCACTTATGGCAGCATCCAGCTCCGTACGGATGGTATGTAAAATTTCCTCTAGTTCGTCTTCGTCAATGGGCTTGGTCAGATAGTACTGGACACCATAACGGATGGCCTCCTGTGCATATTTAAAATCAGAGTAGCCGCTTAAAATGATGACCTTACCGGCAAAGCCCTCTTCACGAGCCTTACGGATAACGTCGAGTCCCAACATACCCGGCATGCGGATATCAATCAAAACGACATCAGGTAACAGCTCCATAATCTTCTGATAGGCTGCATCACCACTGGCGGCTTCGTCTATTATTGTATAACCCAATTCTTCCCAATTAAAGAGACACTTGATTCCTTGGCGAATCATTGCTTCATCGTCTGCTATTAATATTTTGTACATGGTTTCCCCCCACGTTTTAGAAATATATTTGAAATTTTAACTGTTAGAAAAATATTTGTCAAATTAAAAGCCTTCCGGTGCAAGATAGTCGGAAGTAAATCCGTTCAGGCCTGATTCTTTGATGCTGCCAAGCTCTTGTTCAAAATCAAAATTTAAGAATGCTGTTGCATCAAAATACAGGACTTCCGCTACATTCCAAGTCTCTTGAGCCGTATCTGCTTTGTTCATGGATACTTCAAGATAATAGGAATCAAACAGGTAATAATAGCGTGCTTCTAAGGCTTCATAGGCAAATCCGAAATCGGGAGTGCCCAAGGTTGTTAGTACATGCTGCAGGGTAGGAGCATCACTGCCAAGCAGTGTAGCGATGTCAAGGTCTGCAACTATATATTCGGGTTGAGCGTTTGTTTTGTTCAGATAGCCTACAATATAGGATTGGGCACTGCCATCGGTCAGAAAAACGGCATTAGAGCCGTCTTCTGTTATCAGCTGACAGCCTGCGGCTTGAATATTCTCAAGAGTAAGCGGTGCCTGAATAGAGGCAATGATATCCACTTCGCCAAAAAGAGTAACAGGAAGCATTTGGTTCCAGTTCATATCTGTGGCAGAGTCTTCCGGAAAACGGATATCCAAGTCCCCTTCGTGCCATGCAGCTTCTTCGAGGTCTTTTGCATAAGCGATAAGGGTAGCCGGTGTAGGGATATCAGAAGCAGCTATAGAGGTCTCATCCCCGTTTGCTTCTATGGTTGTCGTTTCGGTTGTTGCGAAAGAGGATTCCAAAGCAGAAAACTCGTCTGTAGCGGTTACAGTGTTGTTTTCAGTAACAACGGATTCTGCTGTGGAGACAATAGGATTATCCTCTGCACTGTCAACGGATGTCCGGCTGTCTGTAGTGCCACATCCTGTAAGACAAAGACAGGTAACAAGTGATAATATGATTAAGTTATTTTTATGATGAAATTTCTTATGCATGTTCAAAACCTTCCCTTTATATAAAATATATTACAGGAACCACTTCGTGAACCCTGTAATCGGATGCACGGCACAAAATGTGCCTATTATGAGAATTTGCTTTGCAACTTCTCATAAGTTATATTACAGGAATCACTTCGTGAACCCTGTAATCGGATGCACGGCACATAAATGTGCCTTTTCTAAGAATTTGCTTTGCAACTTCTTAGAAGTTATATTACAGGAACCACTTCGTGAACCCTGTAATCGGATGCACGGCACAAAATGTGCCTATTATGAGAATTTGCTTTGCAACTTCTCATAAGTTATAATATCTATGAATTGGAGGAATGTAAGAATCCTGCAATTCAATAAAGTTTCTTCATATCTCATGTATCAACAGTTTACCATAAATAAAGACGAAAGAGAAATAAATCTATATTTTTTTTATAAAAAGAAGTATCATTAATAATAAAAGGCAAGAAAGGGGGATGGATGTGAAGCAGTCGATAAGAAGTGAACTGGAAGTGCTGGCGGAAGGTGAGTATGGAAAGTTTAGCAAAGGACTCATACCGGGTAAGGATAATATCATAGGAATACGTCTGCCGATTTTAAGAGAACTGGCAAAGGGCTATGCAAAGGGAGAATGGGAGAGCCTGTTAGAGGACAAGGATGTGTATTTTGAAGAAACGATGCTAAGAGGTATGATTCTTGGATATGCAATCAAGGAGCCCCAAAAGCTGGTTCCATATATAGAAGCCTTTATTCCGCTTGTGGATAACTGGTCGGTGTGCGACAGTGTATTTATGGGAATGTCCACATGGCAGAAGGATAGAGAGTTTACGTGGAATTACATACAGAAGTATTTGTATGCACACAAGGAGTTTGAGGTAAGAGTTGCGTTGATAATTATGATGCAGCATTTACTTAAATGTGATGAAAAGGGGAAGAAGATACCAAGACTTCGTTGTGTGGATATGGTGCATTTGACAGATTGTAATGAAATACCAGGACTTTATTTAAAAAGAGTACTAGATTCCTTAGACAGGACATTTGAACAGGGCTATTATGCATCCATGGCGGCATCGTGGCTATTGGCAGAGTGTTTTTGCTGTTTTCCGTATCATACCCTTGAGTTTCTAAAGCAGAATAAGATGGACAAGGTTACATATAATAAGGGAATACAGAAAATCATAGAGTCAAAGATTCCGACAGAGGAAGTGAAGGACTATCTAAGGACTTTAAAGCGATAGGAAAGGTGGGATTACAGTATGATAATTGATACACATGTGCATGTAGGTGGAGAGAAGGTTGGATTTACCATGTCAGAGGAAATGGTTTTGACAGCTATGGAGCGGTATGGAATTGATTATGTTTTGGTTTCTAATGGAGATGCAGTAGAGGTAGACCATGAGCAGAATCCAATCCCTATGGAATATCAGGTATCTCAGGAGGATGCGTTGCGTCGTGTATTAGCATTTGCGAGAAAGCATCCTGATAAAATTGGTGTTGGGGTATGGGTTAAGCCTGCTACACAGGGAGTGACTGAGGAGTTAGAACAGTTAATTAAGGAGAATCTGGATATTATCTATGCTATCAAGCTTCATCCGTTTCATTCCAATATTGCGCCAAACTCTCCGGCAGTAATTCCATATTTAGAGCTGGCAAAGCGCTATGAACTTGCAGTGGTGTCGCATACAGGAGGCTGTGAGGCGGCGGAGCCTGTATATTTGTATGAGGCAGCAAAGCTATATCCGACAGTACCGTTTGTTATGGTGCATATGGGGCTTGGAAGCGATAATAAGCAGGCACTTGATTTACTTGGGGAGCTAGATAATCTCTATGGAGACACGACATGGGTACCAATGGCAACTACGATGGAAGCGATGAGAAGGTATGGCAACCATAAGATGATGTTCGGCAGTGATACACCGATTGATGGAGAGGATACTTATCTTCATAATCCTAAGGGAGAGCGTTCTTTGTATCAGGATTATTTTAAGGTATTGCCGGATTTGATTAGTAAAGATGCCTATGAAGCATTGATGTATGGCAATGCTAAGAGGATATTTGGATTTCGTTTGCATGATTGACAGAGAGACTGTCAATTGTGCAAATCTACCTAAAAATTTTTACGGAAACGTTACCGTAAAACTATTTCGAAGTTGGAAAAAGGGTGTTATAATGTGGTCTGTGTGAAAAAAGTGTTGCCCGGCGACAACACTTCGCAAGAATCAGCTATGCCGATGCTTGTTTGAAATGGTATGTGTTTTCGCACATATTTTTTGCCGGGATTAAGAAAACGTTTTCGAAACAAAAATAGGATTGGAGGATTAATATGGGAAGAAGAGTGAAAGCACTTCTCATGGCAGCCTGCACGTTACTTGTGACTGTTATGACCACATTTACTGACGTCATGGTAGCTCGAGCTGCCGAAGATTTGGTAATCAAGCTGCATTACCACAGGGAGGATGCCAACTATGAAGGTTGGGACGTGTGGATGTGGGAGGCTGGCGCAGAAGGCAAAGCTTACGCATTTGCAGAAGAGAACGGGGAGATGGTGGCAACCAAGGTTGTAACACCGGGAGTAACAAGCGTGGGATTTATCGTAAGAACACAGGATTGGACAAAGGATTTTAATGGAGACCAGTTTATTGATGTTGCAGAGATGGTTTCAGGTACTGTACATATTTATGTGGAATCTGGGATTGAAGGCTATACCAAGGAGTATGGCGAGGATGCCATAACAGGTATCAAGATTTCAGGTATTGAGTATGATGGAGACAAGACAATTACAGTGAAGTCTACAGGTGAGATTGCAGGTGATTTGACAGAAGTCTTTGTATTGAAGAATGGCAATAATAAAGTAGAGATTACAGATGTAACAATGGATAAGAGTTGTGAATACACTATTACACTTGCGGACAAACTGGATAACACTAGGAACTATGTATTAATTTTTGATGGAAATGAGTATGAGGTAGTTATGCCAAACATTTATTCAACAAGCGAATTTGAAGCGGAGTATACTTACTCCGGCAATGATTTGGGTGCAACATGGACAAGTGAGAAGACAACCTTCCGTGTGTGGGCACCAACTGCTGCATCAGTTAAGGTAAATCTGTATGCATCAGGCACAGAAGGAACAGATGATTTAATTGAGCAGTTAGAGATGACAGCTGATGTAAACGGTACATGGGTAGCTGAGAAGTCAGGTGACCTTAACGGTACGTATTATACTTATCTTGTAGAGGTGGGGGATGAGGTGAATGAAGCCTGCGACCCATATGCAAGAACAACAGGTGTAAATGGTAAGAGAGCGATGGTTATTGACCTTGCATCAACCAATCCTGAGGGATGGGATACTGATACAGACCCGAATGCAGGGAAAACATATAATGACGCAATTATTTATGAGCTTCATGTAAGAGATTTGTCTACAGATGAAAGTGCTGGTATTACTAATATTGGTAAGTTCTTAGGTATCACAGAGACTGGTACTAAGACAGCAAGCGGTATCGCAACAGGTCTTGACCATATTAAGGAGCTTGGTATTACCCATCTTCATTTACTGCCGGTATATGATTACGGTTCAGTAGATGAAACAAGACTTGATACACCACAGTTTAACTGGGGTTATGATCCTGTAAACTATAACGTTCCTGAAGGTTCTTATTCAACAGACCCATATAATGGTGAGGTTAGAGTGAAGGAAATGAAGCAGATGGTAAAGGTGCTTCATGACAATGGAATCAGCGTAGTTATGGATGTGGTTTATAATCATGTATATAATGCAGGTGAGTTCTGCTTTAATAATATCGTTCCGATGTATTTTACTCGTGTAAGTGATACAGGTAAGTTTTCAAATGGCTCCGGCTGTGGTAATGATACTGCCAGTGAGAGAAGCATGGTTAGGAAGTATATTGTGGATTCTGTAAAGTATTGGGCTGATGAATATCATATTGACGGTTTCCGCTTTGATTTAGTTGGCTTACTTGATATTGAAACAATCAATGAGGTGGTTGCAGAGGTACACAAGGACCATCCAAATGTGATTTTCTATGGTGAGGGTTGGACAATGTCAACAGAGCTTACCAAGGAAGGTTATAAGATGGCAACCCAGCAGAATTCAGAGAACACACCGGGCTTTGCATATTTCAGTGATACCATGAGAGATATGTTAAAGGGAAATGTATTTAACAATACAGAGGTTGGTTATGTATCAGGTGCAAAGGATAAGGAAGCTACTTTGGAGTTTTGCTTTATGGGAGATGCTCCTGTATGGTGTGAGTCACCTGCACAGGCTGTCAACTATGCTTCCTGCCATGATAATATGACACTTATGGATAGAATCACAAATTCTACACCAAACAATACAGTAGAAGAGCGTATCAGAATGAACAATCTTGCGGCAGCTGTTTATATGACAGCTGAGGGTATCCCTTTCATGCAGGCGGGAGAAGAAATGCTTCGTACTAAGGTGAAGGAAGACGGCAGTTTTGATGAGAACAGCTATGCATCTTCTGATGAGGTAAACAGCCTTAAGTGGGATGACCTTGGCAAAGCAGAGTATATGGATGTATTCAATTATTACAAAGGCTTGATTGCATTCCGTAAGGCACATCCGGCACTTCGTATGACAACGCAGGAGGATGTTAAGGATAATGTTGTTGCTGTGAAGGGCTTGGACAAGAATGTAGTTGCATTTGAAATCGCAGGTGGAGCAAATGGCGATGAAGCAGACGGAATGTTTATCATTTTCAATGCCAATAATGCGGAGACTACCGTAACACTTCCAACAGGTGCATGGGATGTTTATATCAACGGTGAACAGGCAGGAACAGAGGTAATCGAGACTATTACAAGCAAGACAGTTACGGTCAGTCCGATTTCAGCAATGGTATTGGTTAAAAATAATGATATTGTTGTAGAGGACGATGGAGATGTAGAGGAAACAGCTACAGAGGTAGTAGGCGTAAGTGAGGGTACTGACGCAGGCAATGGCGGCTTAGTAAGAGGCTTCATTGCAGTAGCAGTGGTTGCAATTGTTGCTGTAGGTGCATTTTTTACATTTAAGAA